>JBMTWK010000614.1:0-2576 GCA_049452395.1 Prochlorothrix sp.
GGTAATAAGACCTAGGACCGGGGTCATGAGATCTGCGATCTGGGATCGGGGACTTGCAGTCCCCGTCTTGCATTGCAACTAGGATCGGGGATCGGGGTAATAAGACCTAGGACCGGGGTCATGAGATCTGCGATCTGGGATCGGGGACTTACAGTCCCCGTCTTGCAATTGGTTGCAACTGGGATCGGGGACTTGCAGTCAGGTCCATCCCACTTTGGACGGGCCAGAGGCCCATCCCACCCAAGAGGCTGTTGTGGGATAACCGATCGGCCCAACCCGATCGCCGCTGTCGATCTCTATATTTTTGTATCTTTATATACAAAGAATCGGCAGGTTTCGTCACAATGAAGATTTATTAGACTCTATTCAGAATCTATACGGATCTATAAAACCCCCGATCGCTTTATGAAGTTTTGTTGAGACCCTCTCACGGACTGGCGGGTTCCAGCGTGAGATTGACCCCTGTTATGAGTTTCCGTGCGGTTTCTTTACCTTAACTGCTTCTTTTAGCCTTTGCGGCTTAGTTTTTAACGATTGAGTTTCTCCGGTTCAAGGAGCGACCTGAACTCTAATTGCGGACCCTAATTGCGGACCCTAGCTTTGGACCCTAGTTTAGGGGTCTCTGTTTTTTCCACCCCCTCTACTGAAGCGAATGTTATGAACCTCCTCAATGCTTACGCCCCCTTAGAAGCCCTGATTCAAACCGATCGCACTCAAACCACTTGGTTCCTGGGCGGTTGTCAGTATATCTATACCAAAGGCTGCGCGGCCCTGAAACCGGGGGACTGGGTGGCCCTCTACGAGCCACCTTCGGAATACGCCTTCGATCGGGGGCTGCTCCTGTGCGAAACCACCGCCGATCGCTGGCTGCTGTGGGTGCCGGATCATGGCGAAGTGGAATTATGTTTGCGTCAGGTTTGCCCTGGGGCCTAGGGCTGGAAGCGGGGTTGGAGTTGGTGGATGACTTGATCGAGGGCCACCGATCGCGAAGCCTTAAACAGCACCCGATCGCCCGGTTGCAACTTCTGCCCTAGGCACTCCACCAAACTGGCCTGATCCCCAAAAACCTCCGTGGGCACCCCCGCCGCCCCCGCCGCTAAAGCCTCTGCCTCAGCGGGATCCGCCAGGATCAGCAGGTGATCGATCGCCAACGCAGCCACCAACTCCCCCACCTCCCGGTGAAACTGCACCGAATAGGGACCAAGCTCCTTCATCGTCCCCAGCACTGCAATATAGCGCTGCCCCGGCAGTTGCTTTAACAGGCGCAATGCCGCCGCCATCGACTCCGGCCCCGCATTGTAGGTTTCATCCAGGGCAATAATCTCTTGGCCCTTAGGCTCTGTTTGGCCCCAGACCAGGCGTTTGGCCCGTCCCCCCGGTAGCGTGACTTGGAGCTGGGTCAGGGCCGATCGGGGAATGCCCACAGCTTCGGCAACAGCCAGGGCCGCGAGGAAGTTCAGGGCATTGTGCTCCCCCGCCAAGGGCAGGGAAAACAGATCATCCCCCACCTGGAGGGTCTCCGGATCCAGCAGTTTGCCCCGTAAATCTCCCTGGTCCAAGCCAAAGGTACAGGTTGTGCCCTGCCAGCGCTGGGCCGCTGCCGCCATCAGCAACGCATTGTCGGCATTGAGAATCGCCCGTCTTGCCCCAGCTTTGCCCCCCGATTGGACGGTTTCCGCCTCCAGCCGCGTCATCTGCTCCAGCAGTTCCGTCTTGGCCGCCGCGATCGCCTCCCGCGACCCCAGCCGCTCAATATGGGCCACCCCCACATTGGTAATCACCCCGATCGTCGGCTCCGCGATCGTGGCCAGTTCGGCAATTTCCCCCGGCCCCCGCATCGCCATCTCAATCACCGCAAAGCGATGCTCTTCCCGCAGATTCAGCAGGGTTTTGGGCACGCCAATCTCGTTGTTGTAGTTGGCCTCGGTCTTCAGCACCGGCCCCTGGGTCGCCAACATCGCCGCAATTAGCTCCTTGGTGGTGGTCTTCCCCACCGATCCCGTCACCCCCACGATCGGAATGGCAAACTGTCGCCGCCAGCCCTGCCCGATGGCTTGGTAGGCTGCCAGGGTATTGGCCACTTGGATCAGGGGTAATCCCAGGTCTCGATCGGCGGCACTGGGCTGAAAGTCGGCATCGACGATCGCCACAGTGGCCCCCTGCGCCTGGGCTTGGGCCAAAAACTGGTGCCCATCAAAGCGCTCCCCCCGCAGGGCTAGGAATGCCTGACCGGGGCTAAGGCTGCGGGTATCGGTGGAGAGGCCAGTGAGGGGCTGGGTGGGGAGGGGGGCGCTACCGGGGTAAGGGTGGCCCTGGGTGAAGGTGAGCAGGCGATCGACGGGTAGGGAAAAAGCCATGGTGAGCTAAGCGAGAAGGGCGGGGACGTGCGGCGACCGTATGCGGGCAGCAAAAATCCTCTGACTGATCCTAAGGCTTCCTGTGGCCAATACCAACGGCGATCGTGGTGAGATTGGACCGCTGGCCCTGTTACTGAGATCACAATACAAACCTTGATTTATTGTTGTAACCATTCAGGGGGTCACGGAAGAATGCGGGTTTCAGGCTCTGAAAATCCT
>JBMTWK010000615.1:0-2563 GCA_049452395.1 Prochlorothrix sp.
TCCTCACTCAGTCTTGCTTTTTTGTTTCACCCCCTTGACTCTCAAGATAATTGCTAGGACATTGCCCCCACCGCCACAACCGGCGCAGTAGTAGACACCATCGCCCCCAGTAACTGCGTCGGATCCACCGCAAAGGGGAGATAATGGATATCCGATCGGGGCAAACAGGCAAACTCCGCCGCTTCCTGGAGGTGAGCCAGAGAAACCCCCGCCAAACCCAGATCTGCCAACGAACAGGGCAAACCAATCTCCCGGTAAAACTTCAACAACTGCTGCCGCGCCGTTGCCGCCAACTGACTCCCCTGGATCAACTCCTCCAGCCGCAACTGCACCAAAATCCCATAGGCCACCTTCTCCCCGTGGAGCGTCTTCGGCACCTGGGCCAACGGAGCCAACTGCGTCAAACCATTGTGGACCGCATGGGCCGCCACCGTCCGGCACTGGGCACCCCCCAAGCCCCCGATCGCCCCCGCCATCAACACCGTCGCATCCACCACCTGCTGCCACGCCTCGCCCCCCGGTTCCGCCAGCGCCGCCACCGACTTCTGCAACAAAATATCCCGCAACACCCGCGCCTGTTGCACCGCCGCAATAATCAACGTTTGGTCTGAATGGCCACTGCTCACCGAAGCCTCGTACCACTTCGCCAACGCATCCCCAATGCCCGCAATCAGCGTGCGATCGGCAGCGGTTTGCACCAAATCATAATCCAACACTAGCGCCTGGGGACAAGTCTCCAGCCCCACATCGTAGCGAAACGCCCCTGCTTCTGAGTAGACATTGGACAGCGCCGTCCAAGCCGCACAGGTTGCGCCGGAAGTGGGCAGAGTCACGATCGGCAAACTGAGCTGTTTGGCCAGCAACTTGGCCGTATCCAGGGCTTTCCCGCCCCCAATGCCTAAAATCACAGCGGGATTGCAGTTCTGCGCCGTTTTCCGCAGCCGTTCCAGCACCGACTCACTACAGTCCGGCAAGCTCGAAGCCCAGGTTACCCCAAAGCGCTGGTCTAGGTGGCTGTACTGGCTTTGCACCTGGGACAGGCTGCGATCGCCCCCCACCGCCAGCACCCGATCGCCCCATCGCGCCAAAATATCCCCCAAGGCCAGTTCCAACTGGTGCCCCCGCAGCACCTGGGCCGGGGCAATGGCGAGGGGTACAGGCGCGGTAGACAGCGCAGAAGGCAGAGTTTCAGAGGTCGGGGCAGTGAAAGTCATAGGGGCGTGAAAGCGTCGATCGAGCAACAGAAGTCAAAAATAACCCAGGAAAAAGAACTGAGAGAAAAACCCTAGGGAAAAAAACTGCATCCAGCAGTCCAGCAGGACAGATTTTCCCACCCCTTTCCAGGGCAGGCATCTTGCCCGCTTGCGGTCAACCCTACGCCCGGTCTTGCTAGGGAATATGGGCCAGCCGGAACCCCATGGCGCACTCGTATTGGGGCGGCAGAGCCTCAGCGCTACGGGCCGCACTGGTGGGGCAACTGGGACAAATGGCATGGCCGCAGTCCAGTTTGCCGTGGTGCCAGCGGGGTTGGCCTTGATCGTTGGCCAATAAACAAGCTTGGCACACTTGTTGGGGATTGAGAAGTTGAGTTTCGGTCAGGATGACAAGCATAGGACATCCTCCTAAACAGGAGAGGGGGGATCCCTATTGTAAGTCAAGTCCTTGGGGTCGTTGTCTTTTACAACACATAAGTTTTGAATTCCCCGGTCCTACAGCTCCCAGACTGTTCCTAAACCCTCAGGCTCCTCTGCTCCAGCGTTGCCGGAAGACCGCGACAGGTTACCCTTTTTTTAATGATCTAACCCCCATCCTCAATTCATGATTACGCTACATTTGCTCTCCCTTCAATGCCTTGACTTTGCCTTTCAGCGGGCGCAGAGTCGAGCAGCCTTGGGCCGCGTCGCCGATCGGATTCCCTACCTCGGTCAGCAGAACCCCCAGGACTTTGGGGTAGTGGTGATGAATGGGGCGGGGGTGCAGTGGAGCCAGGGCCAAACCCAGGGGCCGATCGCCTTGATGAGCGTGATGAAGCCCTTGATGTTGCTGTATTTGCTGGAAACCCAAGGCATCGAAGCGGTGAGCCAATGGGTCGATTTTCGGTCTTCGGCGCTGTCTTTTAATTCTTTAACGCAACTGCAAGCCGATGGCGGACGACCCCGCAACCCCATGATCAATAGCGGGGCCATTACGCTGGCGGACAAGCTACCGGGGGAAACTGGCCCCGATCGTGCCCAAGCCTTCTCTCAGTGGCTCAATCAGCAGGCCAACAGCCGCTATGACCTCAACCAGGCCCTGCTGGAGTCTGTGCATCAGGTGGGCCGAGAGCCGAATTTGGCCCTGGTGGAAGTCCTCAGCGCGGCGGGAAGCCTCCAGCAGCCCCACAAGGCGATCGATGCCTATGAACGCCTGTGCTGCCTCAGCAGCACCCTCGAAGACCTCGCCCGGTTCGGTTGCGTCCTAGCCCTGCCCCACCCCGCCCTCAAACCCAGCCACCAGGATCACGTCAACCAAGTGCTGCGCACCTGTGGCCTCTATGAAGCGTCATCCATGTGGACGCGGCGGA
>JBMTWK010000616.1:0-2556 GCA_049452395.1 Prochlorothrix sp.
AATTTCTGCCATGCTGTACTAATTTGGCAGCCAGAGGGGAGCCACTGGGGCACAACCTCTACAGCAATTCTACCCAAATAAGACAATTCCCTTGTCTCTATGTGATTGAGCAAGTTATTAGAGGGGGATCGGTTCCAAACTCATTAAGAGGGCGGGTTTTGGGGAATAGACATGATTTAGCAGAATTTCAGGTCAGAAACCCGCCCCTAGGCAAGACTTTACTGGGACTTGGCTTTACTCGGATAGTTGGACTTGGGCCGATCGCACTCGATCGATCGTCTCCCCCAGCACCAAACCCACCACACCAAAGCTAAACCCAACCGCCAAAATCATTAACTCTGCACTGTTCCACAGAATCAACTCCGGCTTCAGCAAAGTTAAAAACAAGGTTCCAAAGCCGCCTAGACTTCCTAGACCTAGAGAAACATTAGCTCCCAGCTTAGAAAGCTCCCAACCGCGTATTTCCTGGAACAAATAGCCCGCAAACGGAACCCAGACCGCAGAGGCATAGGCAGCATAAAAGGACGCAATCAGGCCAATAATGCTACCCCCTTGGAGGGCGATCGCTAGGGCTAGGGCACCGTTCAGTGCCGGAACCAGGAGCCGCGTGACGGGATTTTGAGCCACTAAGCCCAAATCAAAGACAGTTTTGGCCTGAACTCGCAAAATACTACTCCCCAGTCCCAAGGCCGGAATCACCAAGGACAGGACGAAAATCAGACCCAAACCGGGATAACTGTGGCCCAACCACAGCAGGATTTGGGGAATAACCGCCTTGCTGGCAATTCCAGGGGGAAGAATGTCAGTCGTTTGGGCGACCTGAACTAAAACAGCGGGAATAAACGCCAATAGAATTAAAATCAACCCAGCAAGGCTACAGCCTAGGTAGAGGGTTCTGAGGTCACGGGCCTGGACTAGAAACTGCTGATATTTCATGTCTACCTGCACCAGCAGCAGCGTAGACACAGCGATGCCAGCGGAGTAACCAAACGGCTGACTGTCGAAGGATTGCACAAATTCCAGGGGCGATCGGACGTAAACCGGCAAACCTTGGAGGCTAATTAGGCCATAGACTAAAATCAGGATATTAAACAGTAATAACCCCCGTAAAACCCAACTGGCTCGTTCGATCGGCAGTTGGGCAATGATCACAAAGGCGATCGCCAGCCCCACCATCACCGGGACCGTAGGCAAGCCGATCACACTTAAAGTAGCTGCCCCGCCAATAATTTGCACCGCGCCAATGCCGATTAAGCTGGCCCAGGACAGCACCCCCACACCAAAGCGCACCCCTTCGCCGTACTGATTGCCTAAAAGGGTCCAAATTTGTTCATGGCGGTGCCAGTAAAAGCGGGCCAGGGCCAGCAGGAGCAAAAAGGTTCCTAAGGCGATCGATACGGCATAGAGCGTGCCAATAATGCCACGATCGGCCACCTGTTCGCCGGTTCCCAGCAGAAAACCAAGGCCATAGTGGGCCGCAACCAGCAGCGCAGCCAGGGAAACCACGCCCAATTTACGGGGAGGATCAGCAGTTGTAGTCATGCAACCAAGGGATAGGGTGGACATCAAGATTTCTACCTGTTCCACCATCCCACAGGAGTTCCTCGGACTCTAGGGCTAATGTCAAAAACCAATGTCAAACCCAGGGGTAGCCTTTAGGGTAGCCCTCCCCCTCTGTATCGTTCCTAAGGTGGGAGAAGGCAGCAGAGCGTTACGCTGAATCCCAGAAAACCAAACCATCAGGTTTAGGGGAATCATCCTGCCCCCCAAGACTTCCGGTTCCGATGCGCTAGGCTAGTTTTAGGTAAGTTTGATCATGTTTTGGGTCGCGCCCATGGTTCAGTCTCCCCCTTCGGTTATTGCCAACCCAATTGCCCCCGATCGTCCCCTGTGCCCTCCTCACCTCTCCCGCGATCGCTGGCTCTATCCTGACTCCGATGGTCAACCTATGGCTGAGAATACCCTGCAATACCGCCGGATTGTCCGCTTAGTTGGCAATTTACGCCATCTTTTCCGCGATCAGCAGGTCTTTGTAGCGGGGGATTTGCTTTGGTATCCGGTCCAAGTGGAAGAACCCCCGGCCCCGCGCCAAGCGCCAGATGTGCTGGTGGCTTTGGGTCGTCCGGCGGGCGATCGGGGCAGCTATAAACAGTGGGAAGAGGACAATCTGCCGCCCCAAGTGGTGTTCGAGATTCTTTCACCGGGCAATACAATCCGGGAAATGCTGGCAAAACAGCATTTTTACAGCCGTTATGGGGTTTTAGAGATGTTTTTCTATGACCCGGAGGGACTGGATTTTTGGGGGTTGGTGCGATCGAGCACCGAGGCCGACTTTTCCCCCCTCACGCCGCTCCAGTTCCCCTGGACTTCTCCCTGTCTCGGCATTCAGTTCCATTGGGATAGTGAGGGTCTCCAGGTGCTTTACCCAGATGGGAAACCGTTCCAGGATCCAGAGGAGATGGCTGCGGCGTTGGAGATGTTAGGTCAGGAGCGGGATGCGTTGAGCCAGGAGCGCGATCGGGCTTTCGCAAAGTTGCGAGAACTGGGAATTGATCC
>JBMTWK010000617.1:0-2551 GCA_049452395.1 Prochlorothrix sp.
CTCCCATTCTATCACCCCCTTGCAGGCTGACGGCTCCATCCCCCGTTGATGGGTGGTGAACCGCTGCGGTAGGGGCAAACCCCCCGTGGTTGCCCTGGTTTGAGACCTCGGTAGGGGCAAACCCCCCGTGGTTGCCCTGGTTTTAGTCCTAAGAGGGGAGCAACAGGGGCACGACCCCTACCGAGATTTTTCCAGACTCCAGGGTCAGGGGATTTCCTGTCCGTTAACTGCCGCCAAACACTTCAATATTGGCAAAGGCACAGACCGGCGATCGATGGCCCACACTGATCACTTGGTTGGGTTCTCCCTTGCCGCAAACCGGCGATCCATAGGTCTCGCAGGTGCTGAGGTCGCCCACTTGGGTCAGGCTGTGCCAAAATTGCGGCGTGACCGATCGATAGTTGGGATTCCGCAACATTCCTGTAATTTCCCCATCCTCGATCGCATAGGCCAACTCACAGCCAAACTGGAACTTATAGCGCTGATCATCAATGGACCAAGAGCGGTTGGTGTGCATAAAAATGCCCGACTCAACGTGGCCAATGATCTCCTGAAGGCTGCTGTCGCCCGGTTCAAGGTTAAGGTTGGCCATGCGATCGATCGGGGGCCGATTCCACGACGTAACCCGCGCACAGGCCACCCCCGGTTGCTGGAGCCGCTGCTGACTTTCCAGCCCCCCCAGTCCCCGCACCAAGCGTCCTTGGTCAATTAAGGTAACCCGTTGGGCCGGAGTGCCCGTATCGTCCACACGGTAGCTTGCAATTTCCTCCTCCACCGTTGGATCAAAGGTCACGGTCATTAGGGGGGAACCATAGGCTAATTGACCAAAATCCTCCGGTTTAACAAAACTCCCCCCGGCATAGTTGCGCTCATCGCCCAGGATGCGGTCTAGCTCCAGGGGATGGCCAATACTTTCATGGATTTGCAGCAGCATTTGATCCGGGGCCAGCACCAAGGTTGTGGTAGCAGTGGGGCAGTTGGGAGCCGACAGCAGGGCGATCGCCTCTTCCCCAATGCGGTGGGCACGGGCCAGAACTTGGGCTTCGGGCACTCGCTCCCAGCCCCCCTGGTAGGTGCGGGCATAAAAGCCGTTATCTGTGCGGGTTTGGACGAGTGGACCGTCCTGGGCGATCGCCCCGTAGTAGGTGGTGAGGCTGTTGTTTTCCTGGTATAAATCCGTGCCAGAACTGCTGAAGAGCCACAGTTTGCGATGGAGGCGAATGGCGCTGGCCTGGGTTTGGACGATCGCCGCGTCAACCTGAAGGGTTTTGCAAATGCGGTGCAACAGAACACCCATATCCCCCAGGCTCATGTCCTGGGTAGGGGGTGCACTGTAGTGGCCGGTGACCGTGGGCCGCAGGTTGGCGGTTTGGGGATAAATCCCCCAGTGGGCTAGGGCTAGGGCTTGCTGGTAGGCCCGGTTGGCCGCTTGGCGCAGTCCCTCCGCCGTTAGCTGGGCCGTGGCCCCGTAGCCCATAAAGCCCTGAACCAACACCTCCACCATCGCTCCCTGCTTGACCTCAACGCCCTGGTGACGAGGGGCCGCATCCCGCAGGGTCATGGTTTGCAGATGGTCTTGAATCAGGCGCAGGCCAACCCAATCCGCCGCAAAATCAAGGCTTGCAAACCAGGCTTGGGGATTGTTGATGACCGGGCAGGATACGGGGGGTAGAGGCAAAGCGTCAGCCATAGGGGCAGAGTAAGGGTCAGAATTGGCAAGTTGCAGAAACTGTAAGCCTTTACCCTAACAGGGGACGGACAACCCTGGCGTACTCTAGTAGACCAAGACGAGGGATTGCTGCCTAAGTGCATCCCACTTTAGAAGATCTTTGGTAGGGGTCGTGCCCCCGTGCCGACCCTCTTCGGCCCAAAACCAGGGCAACCACGGGGGGTTTGCCCCTACCAGATTGGTTAACCAGATTGGTTAAATCGCTAAAGTGGGATGCTCCCTGCTGTCTGCGATCGGGGTCTGCCTCAGGAAACAAGGGCCAACTCAAGGCTGGCCAGCCAATTCTTCACTTCCTGTTGCAGGGCTTCAAACTCCAGCTCCAACTCCCCTAAGCCTTCACTGACGGTGTGCCACGTTTGCTGATAAATCGCCTGTTCCATTTGAGCCGCTAGGGCCGCCATCAACTGCCCCCCCACCATGGCGCTGCTGCCCTTCAGAGCATGAACCTTACAGTCCAGGGATTCAATATCGCCTGCTTGCCAGAGGCGGCGGATATCTTGGAGGTGCTGGGGGGTAAATTCTAAAAAGGCTTGGCAGGCTTCTACGGCGAGGGCTTGTTGTTGGCCGAGGCGACTGAGCAACAGCACGGAGTCAAACACGGGTAAGGCTTTCTCCTGGCAAGGGCAGGGGGCCTCTAGGGGGGGATGTCCGGGGGTGAGCCATTGGTTTAGGACTTGGCCCAACATGACCACATCGATCGGTTTGGTGATGTAGTCATCCATTCCGGCCCGGATACATTTATCCCGATCGCCCTTCATGGCATAGGCCGTCATCGCAATAATGATGATATCCAAGTTATCCTGCCCCGCCTGTCCCTCACGG
>JBMTWK010000618.1:0-2534 GCA_049452395.1 Prochlorothrix sp.
CATAGACACTCCCCTGAAACCCTCATTATTCGGTAACCCCCTGAATAGTTACCCTCTTGCTCGTATTTTTATAGGCTAGATCCGTCCAAAAATCACCCCCTTTGTATAGAGAGTTTATAGAAATTTCCCAGACCCCCCCAAAACAGGAGCAATAGCGGTTCACCCGCCCCCGTGAAAGAGACCCTGTAGTTGCTGTGTGGTTGCTCTGTTGCTATAGTCGCCTCACCGCCTGCCCTTGTCCTTGATCCATGACCTTTACCTCCTTTGGTTACGCCCTTTTCTTACTGATCCTGCTGGGGATCTACTGGACCGTATCCCAGCCCCGCCAACGGCTCTGGGTCTTGCTCGTGGCCAGCTTTGGCTTCTATGGCCTGGTTTCATCCGGCACAGTTCCCAACAGTAGCCCCGGACTCTTTGCCCTGCTGCGGGGCGTGGCCTACTTACCCCTGCTGTTACTGAGCACCCTCATTAACTTCCGGTTGGGGTTAGTCTTGGGGGAAAATTCGCCCCTCCGTGCCCAGGCCCAAAACCCCAATCTCTCCGAAGCAGAATGGGAATATGCCCAAGCTGACTGGAACCAGAAGCGATCGCAAATTCTAATCCTGGGCATTGCCCTCAACTTAGCCCTTCTCATCGGCTTCAAATACATCCCCTTGAGCCTCTCGGCCCTGTCCCTGCTGTTTCGGGTGCCGGAGTTGCAGGTTACAGCCGAGCAGTTACGGGAAAGCCTGATCGCTCCCCTGGGCATTAGCTTCTTTACCTTTGAAAGCATTGCCTATTTGGTCGATATCTACCGAGGGGCACCGGCTACGCCCAACTTACTGCGGTTTACGACCTATAAATTCTTTTTTCCCAAGCTCATCTCCGGGCCAATCACGGGCTACCACACCATGGCACGGCAGTTGCACCAGGTCACCTTACCCACCTGGAGCCGCTGGACCGAAGCCTTCTGGCTCATTGGGGTGGGCGCGTTTAAAAAGGCGGTGCTAGCGGACCATTTGGGGATTTTGGTGGGGCTAAGCTACGGGAATTTGCTGCGGGCGGGCAGTGGCGATATTTGGCTGGCGACGGTGGCCTATGGCTTGCAGTTGTATTTAGACTTCAGCGCCTATGTGGATATTGCGCGGGGCAGCGCGATGCTACTGGGGCTGAATTTGCCAGAGAATTTTGATGCACCGTACTTCACCACCAGCTTGGCGGAGTTTTGGCGGCGCTGGCACATGACCCTGGGCAGTTGGCTGCGGAATTATCTCTATTTCCCCTTGGGGGGGTCGCGGCGGGGCTTGGCCCGTACCTGTTGGAATTTAATCCTGGTGATGACGATCGCCGGTCTCTGGCATGGGGCCAACTGGGGCTTTTTGGTTTGGGGGCTGATCCATGGGTTGGGGCTGGCGGTGAATCGGCTGGCCAGTGTGGTGGCGCAACAGTGGGGCTGGGTCGCGGCCTGGTGGCGATCTCTGCCCGGTACCATTGTGGCTTGGCTCCTCACCCAGGGGCTGGTCTTCGGGTCTTGGATTTTCTTTCGGTTGCCAGACCTGAGGCAATCGGGCTGGGCGGTTGTGCACCTCTGGGGCCATGCTGCGGATGCCCAGTTTGCCCAAAAGGTTTACTTGGACGTGAGCGGCCTCGATCGGGGCCAAATCACCCTGTTAATTCTGCTGCTGATTCTGGCCATGGCCCTCGTCCAAGCCTGCCGCCGCATCAGCCGCCTCCAACTCAACTGGCCCCTCAAGCTGGCCCTCGTTCCCCTCTTTCTCTACGCCGTCCTACAATTTGCCCCCCAAGGCGCACTACCCTACATTTACTTCGATTTCTAAGGTCTATCCCAGCTTTGGCGAGTTAACCGATGGGGTAGGGGTCAGGTTTTCTGGGTCCATCCCACTGTAGACGGGCCAGAGGCCCATCCCACCCAAGAGGTGGTTGTGGGATAGCCGGACCGGCTGTCCATAGGCGAAAGTGGGATACACCCGGTTTTCTGACCCTCTTGTTCGGTAGGGATCAGGTTTTCTGACCCTCCTCGGTCCCCCTTGGCTGGGGGGAAGAACTGCGCGTGAAACCCTTTTGTTTGTTACCCTATTGGGAAGGGAAAACCTTGTTGGAGAGCCGTCGCGGTTTTACAACTTGGCCCTCCCCGATTCCCATCGTTTTACCCAGGGCTAGCCATGGATCCCTTCAGCCCCAGCGCCCCAGAGTGGTCAAAACCCGCAACCCATGCCTTTGAGTTTTGCTGTCCCCAGTGTCATTCTGGCCCCCTAGAGGCCCAAGGAGTCTGGATTAACCGCCGATCGCCCGTCTACGGCGAAGACTATCGCAAAAAGTGGCAGGAATTCTACCATTGCTCCTGTGGAACAGCCTGGTGGGCTTGGAGCAGCGATCGGCCCCCCTCAGAGCTATGCACCAAAGCAGAAGGGGAAGATGCCGAAGCCCTCGCCCAAGGTCTCCGGGATCTCCTAGACGATTTAGAGTAGGGGCGAAGCATTGGCCGCCCAAAACGACGCGATCGCCACAAAATCCCCACGCCAATGCTTCGCCCA
>JBMTWK010000619.1:0-2524 GCA_049452395.1 Prochlorothrix sp.
GCGTATTGGCGGTTGAGGGCGCTATCCACTTGGACAAAGGGCTGAAATAACCGGGAAATATACTCCTCCGCAATCCCAATGCCCGTATCCATCACCATAAGGCGCAGGGTTGGCAGTTGCTGGGGATCGTCAGCCTCAATCCGCATCGCCTTGAGGGTAATCGTACCGTTGGCTGGGGTAAATTTGACCGCATTACTTAAAAGATTAATTAAAGCTTGGCGCAGACGACGCTCATCGGCACAGATGTCGGGCAATGCAGCCGGAATATCGAGTTTGACTTGAATTTCCTTGCGGAGGGCCGCCTGCCGGATAAACGTCAAGCTGGCTTGACAAAAGGGGAGGACCGCAATGCGGGTGTATTCCAGTTCAATTTGCCCCGCTTCAATTTTAGAGATATCGAGAATATCGGTGATTAAGGCCAGGAGATGGGAGGCGCTTTCTTCAATGGTTCTGAGGCAGTGGAACTGCTTGGGGTGGAGCGGCCCAAAGACTTCTTCCTGCAAGCCTTCGGTGAGGCCCAGGATGGCATTTAAGGGCGTGCGTAGCTCGTGGCTCATGTTGGCGAGGAATTCGTCCTTGAGGCGGGTCGATCGCTCTAATTGCTGGTTAAAGTGGGCTAAACTGCGGTTTTGCTCCTGGAGTTTGGCTTGGGCTTCGCAGCGTTCGCTCACATCCCAAATCACGCCCTGCCACAGCGTGCCGCCTTCGGGTAAGGGGGTGGGTGCTGCACTGACTTTGACCCATTTCAGGTCTCCGGCGACGGTGATGATGCGGTGCTCAGAGTCAAAGGGTTCGAGGTGCTGGGCTGCGGTTTCCAGGGCACGCCAAAAGGCGGCTACATCGTCGGGATGGATTTGATTAAACAAAACGGCGGCTTCTTGGATGACTTCGCCCGGATCGAGGCCGTAAATGGTTTGGACGTAGGGGTTGATGTAGATAAAGGTGCTGGTGTGGTGGGGGTGGTAGAGGTGGCGGTAAATAACGGCGGGAATATTCTCGGCGAGGCGGCGGAAGTTGGATTCGCTGCGCCTGAGGGCGATTTCTGCCTGTTTTTGCTGGCTGATGTCAAAGGTAACGCCGATCATGCGCTGGGGCTGCTGTTGGCTGTTGCGTAGGACGGTGCCGTGGGTGCGGTGGTAGTGGACTTGGCCGGTGCTGTGAATGACGCGGTAATCGACCTGGTAGGGCGTGGCGGTGCCGTAGTCCGATCGATAGTTGGGGTTTCCGGCCAATGCCTGCTGAATTAGGGTTTTTACGGGTTCTGTGTCGTCGGGGTGAATTAAGGAGAGCCAGTGCTCGTAGGTGATGGATCGATCGCCGCTGGCCCAGGAAATGCCATGGAGTTCATAGCTACGATCGTCCCAAATCAACTGGTTATTGATAATGTCCCACTCCCAACAGCCAATTTCTGCGGCCTCTAAGGCTAGGGTGAGCCGATCGGACATTCGCTTTAATTTGCGCTCTGTTTTCTTGCGCTCTCGAATATCGCGAATGATGGCCTGCACAATTAAGGTGCCTTCGATCTCGATCGTGGTGGAGGAAATATCCACCGGAATCACCTGGCGATCGCGGCGCACAATGCGGGTATCGGGGAAGTCTCTGCGGGTTCCGGCCACAATTTCCTGAAAACCCCGCTGAATTCCGGGCCAATCCGCCGGTAAGCAGAGCTGGAAAATATGAAGCTGAATCAGATGGACTTGGGCGTAGCCAAATAGCTCCTCCGCTTTTTGGTTAGCATCAATGATAAAGCCCTCGCAGTTGGCGACAATAATGGCATTGCTGGCCCCTTCCATCAGGGCACGATACCGGGCCTCGCGGCTTTGCATTAACTGGGTTTGTTGGCGCTCTTGGGTCAGGTCTGTGGCCACGACCACAATCAACCGCCGACCATCTGCCAAAAATCCAAAGGGCGCAGCGCTAAAGCGCCAAATCCGTTGGCCTCGGTTCCGGGTTGTGATGATTTTCTCGCTGTTGGCCCAGGTCGCGAGGGCTTGCTCGGTGGTTTGGGAAGACTGCGGGGGGGAGGGGGCCGATCGATCGCCGTAGGCAAGTTTCGCCCAAACGGCGGTGGTGGGTAAGTCTTGGTGGGTATAGCCCGTGAGTTCTGTCCAAATCTCACTGATGGTCAACACTTCCCCGTCTTCGGCATGGATCATCAGGGGGAAGGGGGCGTGTTGAATGGCCCCATGTAAGCGCTGTTCATGGTCCCACAGGGTGTTTGCGGCCTGTTGTTGTTGGCGCTGTGCCACCTCTAGGGCGCGGTGCATCTGGGTGCGGTAGGCTTGCAACAGGGCCATTTCGATCGGGGTTTCTGGCCCCATCTCTATCAATTTTTTGCGGGATAGCAACTCTTGCAGGAGGGTGTCGGGTAAACCGTCCCCAAGGGTTTCGGGGAGGACTGTGGGGGGGAGGACTGCGGTGAGGGCGGCAGCTAGCTCGGCGGGCAGTGCTGTGGTTGGGGCGGGGGGGATTGCTGTGGTTGTGGTTGTGGTTGTGGCGGGTGCTGTGGCCGGTTTTATGGCTG
>JBMTWK010000620.1:0-2520 GCA_049452395.1 Prochlorothrix sp.
GACGGGCCAGTGAGGCTCCTCCCACCCAAAAGGTTGTTGTGGGATAGCCGGACCGGCTGTCCGTAGCCGAACGTGGGATACACCCTCACATCCGTTCGACCATACCCAAAAAAAAGCCCCCTCCGAGGAGGGGGTTGAGGGGAGGTTTTCCAGGATTTAGCCCAAAGCCCAATCCAGAACCTCCCCCATCGTGTGAGCCTTAACCCACAGTGGTCTACTTGAGTGGTCTACTTGACCGAAACCTTGGCACCAGCCTCTTCCAGTTGCTTCTTCATGTCTTCGGCAGCATCCTTGGCAATGGCTTCCTTGAGGGCCTTGGGAGCAGACTCCACCAATTCCTTGGCTTCCTTCAGACCCAGACCGGTGAGGGCGCGAACCACCTTCAGCACAGCAATTTTCTTGTCGGCGGGCACATCTTCCAGCACCACGTCAAACTCGGTCTTTTCTTCCACTTCTTCAGCAGGAGCAGCAGCACCGGCCATCATGCCGGGAGCCATCATCATCATGCCACCGCCGGAGGCAGAGGCATCTACTCCAAAGGTTTCCTCAATCTGCTTAACCAGCTCGGAGGCTTCCAGCAGGCTGAGGGTTTTCAAAGCTTCTAAGATTTCGTCGGTTTTTGCAGACATTGCGCGTTTCCTGTCGTAAAAAGTCGGTAAAGTCAATCAAATCAGTCGAGAGAACATCAGGCCACCCTAGGCAGCTTGATCTCCCTCTTTGTTGGCCACGGCTTGGAGGGCACGGGCCAGCTTGCTGGGCACCTCGTTGATGCCAACGGCCAGCTTGGTGGGTACTGCATTGGTCCCAACGGCCAGTTTGGTAGGAATCGCTTTGATTCCGCCCGCAATCTGAGCGTAGAGCTGGTCTTTGGTCGGCAGTTCTGTGAGAGCTTTAATTTGCTCTTCATTCAGGACTTGGCCTTCCATGACCCCACCGCGAACGGCGGTCTTTTTGGTTTCCTTCTGAAATGCCTGGTACGCCTTAATGGCTCCCGGCAAGTCATCCTGGACTAACAAAAAAGCATTGGTGCCCTTAAGGAACTCTGACATGGGCTGCCAGGTTTCCAGGTCCTGGATGGCAATCTGCATGAGGGTGTTTTTAGTCACCTTGCAGGATGCCCCCAGGGGGTGCAGTTGATCCCGTAGCTTGGTAATTTCAGCAACGGAGAGACCGGCATAGTCGATCACGATCGTCAGTTGGGTTTGCTCCAACTGTTCCTTGAGATCGGCAACAATCTGCCGTTTGTTTTCGGGGCTTCTTCCCATCGTCATCACCTCCTTTTTTGGGGATTGAGCGCCAAACTTGGGCCAAAAAAACCTCGGTGCAGAGACCGAGGTTTGACAACTGCTGACCCTGGGTCCCGGTGTGAAGAGATCGGGACAAGGGGCAACGATCGCACTAACCTCGGCAGGAACTTTTGAAAATGGGGGTGCTGCTGGGAGCTATCCCAGGTGCATGGACCCAGATTCAGCCTGCTGTCTTTGGCTTGGCTTTATGCAGTTGTGGGTTTTGGCAATACTTAAAAATCCTGGGGGAGTTGTAAGCGTGAAGTTGTAAAACTGGCGGTATTGGGGCGAGGGTTACTCTTCACCCATCTTCAGGTCGCGCAGCGCAGGAATGTCCACCTCAATGGAGGGTCCCATGGTGGCAGAAACATACATGCTGCGCCAGTAGCGGCCTTTCGCGCCAGAGGGGCGGTTGCGATCGATACATTCCTGCAACGCCTTCAGGTTGACCAAAAGGTCATCCGCGTCAAAGGTGGCCTTACCGAAGAGCACATGAACAATCCCGGTGCGATCGGCCCGGAATTCCAGTTTACCAGCTTTGAACTCCTGAATGGCCTGGGCCAAGTCAAAGGTTACTGTACCGCCTTTGGGGGAAGGCATCAAACCCCGAGGACCAAGCAAACGTCCCAGTTTGGCAATGTCCTTCATCATGTCGGGGGTAGCAATCAGGAGGTCAAAATCCAGCATTCCCCCCTGAATTTCTTGGATTAATTCTTCGGAACCCGCTAAATCAGCCCCAGCAGCCGTAGCTTCCGCGACCTTCTCACCGCGTGCTAAAACAGCAATCCGAATGGTCTGACCCGTTCCCTTGGGCAGGGCAACCGTTGTCCGGAGCTGTTGGTCGGTGTATTTGGGGTCAATGCCGAGGCGAATGTGGGCTTCGGCGGACTCAGAAAACTTGGCGGTTGCGGTTTCCTTGAGTAGCTTTAATGCGGCTAGGGGATCGTAGGCCCGCTTCTCCACTTTGGTTTGGAGTTCGCGCAGTCGTCGAGAAATTTTCTTGGTCATAAGTGTTATGGGGTGCGATCGAAGCGTGGCTTCTCCCCCGATCGTGGCAAGGTTTACAAGTCTAACATGAATGCTTCACAGTCTTTAGGGCAGAAAGACAACAAAGACTGGGAAGGGACAGAACAAGCCCTGGTAACCCCTAGGTGACTCCTGGGCAACCCCCTGCTCATCACCAGCCCATCTTAATCGTTGGGATGCTGGAACTCTGGGGTTGTGAGGGTCGAGG
>JBMTWK010000621.1:0-2520 GCA_049452395.1 Prochlorothrix sp.
GATCGGGCTAAGGCTTGTTCCAAATTGCCCAAGCGGCGATCGAGGCGTTGTAAGACTTCCTGGGCACTGCCGAGGGGGGCAATGGCGGGATCGAGGGGGGGATAGTAGTCGCCGAGGGGGGATTTGGCAGGGCGATCGTAGGGACGGGCCACGGGATCCGGCAGGGTGGGGGCCGGGGCATTGAGGGCGGGGGCGGGTTCCCGCAGGCTCCCCCGGATAAATTGGGGAATGCCCCCCGTGGTGGTGACCCATTCCCCGCTCACCAAGGGCAGGGGCTTCACTTCGGCAACGGTGGCGAGGGTGCCAAGGCGGTAGTTGAGCAGTTGCAGCAGACTTTCCAGATCGGCGATCGAGGCATACACATCGCAATATGCCTGTTCTTCTGCCTCGCTGAAGGGGCTGTTGAGGGCGGGGGCCGGGGGCGGCTGCGGCAAACAGAGGGCGGCGGGGCGGGAGACCTGACTGTCCAAAAACCGCTCCACTTGGCGCAAATGAATCAGGGTTTGGCCCGCTGCGGCCCGCACCAGGTTGGGATCGGTGCCGCTGGTGGCTTGGTTAATGCGATAGGAGAGGTTAACTTGGTTTTGGCCCAGGGCCTGAACTTCGCTCCAAAAACCGGGCGATCGGCGCAGTTCCAAGGGAAAAACCGTCTCATCGGCCTCTGCTGCCGACTCTGCACCGCTATTGCCCTGAGTTTGCCCCAGGGCGGGGGCGATCGGCGGCGCTCCCCACGGCAGTCCTAAACCCAGCACCAGGGCGATTGTCCCCCAGCGAACCTGGACCGGGCGAAGGGTTGAACCTTGACGCAAACGCTGCACCAACCGTGAGGGTGTCGCCCTCTTTGCTAAACACAGGACTCGAAACGGTTGCCAAGCTTGCCACATTGCCAGCCTCCCGCACAGGACTAGGGGAACAGGTGCGATACTAACGCTAACGGGTTGAAATGGCTAGCCTCTCCCTGGGGGGCGATCGCAGCGCTTCTCCAGAGGTGGCCCATTGTACTCCCATCTGACTGAACCTTTGGCTCCAGCCGGACCCGACTATGACGCTCAAAGCAGTGCTAATTGGCTTTAATGGCACCCTCTTCCACAGCGAACCCCTACGGCGGCAATTGTGGGAAAAAATTCTGGATGAACAGGGCTATGGCCTGCGATCGGGCGAATATGACTGCTTTTTGCTGGGACGGGCCGACGCTGAAGCACTCGATCACCTCTGGGCCAGTTGGAACCGTCCCTTCGCCCCAGACCTCCGCCAGCAGCTTCTAGACACCTTTAACCACCGCTATCGCCACACCCTCACCGCAGGCAAAGGACCGGCCCTCTTCCCCGATGCGGGGGACTTTCTGTTTCGGCTGCGGCTGGAGCAGTTGGCCTTGGCCTTGGTGACCCGATCGGCCCGCTGGGAAGTGGAGTATCTCCTGGGGGATAGCCCCTGGTTGACCTATTTTTCAGTCCTCGTCACCGGGGACGACATCACCCACCACAAGCCCGATCCCTGGGCCTATCAGGTGGCGATCGATCGCCTCAATGCCCACAACCCAACCCTAGACCTGCGGGCCAACCAGTGCCTTGCCGTCGAAGACAGTCCCGCCGGAATTGAAGCCGCCCACCAAGCCGGGATTGCCGTCGTTGGCGTTGCCCATACGTTGCCGTTACACATGGTGCAGCGGCGCGTTGAGTGGGGGGTCGATCGGCTGCTGGATTTGGAGATTTCCCGCATTAAAGCCGCCTTTAGCGATCTGCTGGGGTCTGGGGCACCTCAATCATGACGCTGGCCGCAATTTCTTCCCCTTGGTGTGTGAGGGCGCGGTGATCGTTGGCGTTGAGATTGACCTTAACGGTGTGGCGACCGGGGGGCAGACTGGGCAGGTGATACCAAGGGCCATAGAGGCGGCCAATTTTCTCGCCGTTGACGTAGAGGTGGGCGTGGCCTTCGCTGGGGAGGCTGCTGAGGCCGATGTGTTCCGGGGCAAAGCTAAAGTTTTCGACCTGTAGCTCCAAATTCCAGCCCTGACTGGGGTCTGGGTGAGCCATGAGGGTGACCTTGGGGACGGGCTGACCAGCGGGAATTTCCAAAGCGGCGTGGCTATGGGCATCGTGACCGGTGCTGTGGTCGGTATGGCTAGGGTCGGTATGGCTAGGGTCGGTGCTGTGGTCGGTATGGCTACCGGTATGATTTCCTTCCGCGATCGCCCGCAGCGAGCCACCAGAGACAACCAGGGGGATAACCAACAGGGCCAGCCAAAGCCGCGACGATCGGCGGAATGCCAACCGAGCCACTTGGGAGGCCGGGGCTGGGGAGGGAACAGCTAAGGGGTGCATCACGGTAGTAGAGGTGGATAGGGGACTCAGGGGAGGGTGATGAAGGATAGAAAGGTCGCAAGAAGGCCAATCGCAAATCGGCGATCCCAAAAGCTGCAAGAAGGCCGATTGCAAATCGGCGATCCCAAAAAATCGAGGCCGATTGCAAATCGGCGATCCCAAAAAATCGAGGCCGATCGCAAATCGGCGATCCCAAAAA
>JBMTWK010000622.1:0-2504 GCA_049452395.1 Prochlorothrix sp.
AACCCCCTCTCCCCTCTTTTTGTCCTGTACTGAGCTTTAACAGGCTTAGGCTAGATCTGTACAGCAAACTTCACGATCGGTCACCAGCCCCCCAACCGCCCCCCGCCCCAGAGCCTGCCCGATCCAACCCCCGCCCACCCTTGCGCCAACCGCCCCCCTCCAGACAACACCCCCCCAGAACCATCACCGGATTTAACCCCATCCCCGCCATTTCCAGCAATTTTGCGACAGCTTGTCGAATGGACCCACTTCAGATACACTGGCACAGGATAGCTTTACTACAGCTCGTCGAAAATCTTCTTTTGAGATCGCTATGAAAGTTCTTGCATCCCTGTCTAAGCGCTTTGCTGCTGTTCTGTCCCTGCTCGTACTGGTTGCTGGCACCATTTTACTGTCTGCCGCTCCCGCCTCTGCGGCCAGTGTCCAAATCAACATGGGCACCGACAAGTTCGCCCCCCTCTACGAACCCAGCGTCGTCAGCATCAGTGCCGGTGACACCGTTGAGTTCATCATGAACAAAGTCGGCCCCCACAACGTGATCTTCGACAAAGTACCCGCTGGCGAAAACGCTGCTGCCCTGTCCAACACCAAGCTGGCTGTTGCTCCCGGTCCCTTCTACAGCGTGACCCTGACCACCCCCGGTACCTACAGCTTCTACTGCACCCCTCACCGTGGCGCTGGCATGACCGGTACGATCACCGTTCAGTAAGCTTTGAACCCCTTCAATATTACCTTTTCCCCCTTTAAGGAAAACGTTTAAAATCAATTGGGCATCTCCGGATGCCCATTTTTTATGGTTTCTGAGCCGATCGCCATGTCCCACCCCTGCTACCTCATCCAAGCAGCCCAAGTACCCTATCGCCACGCCTGGGACTGGCAACAGCACCAAGTCGCCCAACGCCGCAGCAACCCAGAACTCGCCGATATCTTGCTTTTGCTAGAACATCCGCCGGTCTACACCCTGGGGCGGGGCGCAACGGAAGCCTTCCTGCGCTTTTCTCCCCACAATCCCCCCACAGACCTGTATCGCATTGAGCGAGGGGGCGAAGTCACCTACCATTGTCCGGGGCAAATTGTGGGCTATCCGATCCTGAACCTTCAGCGGCATCAGCCCGACTTGCATTGGTACCTGCGGCAGTTGGAGACGGTGCTGATTCGGGTACTGGCGCGGTATGGCTTAGGGGGGGAGCGGATACCGGGGTTAACGGGGGTTTGGGTGGAGGGGTGCAAAGTGGCGGCGATCGGCATTAAAGTCAGCCGCTGGATTACCATGCATGGCTTTGCCTTGAATGTTTGCCCCGATTTGGCTGGATTTGGGAAAATTGTGCCCTGTGGCATTGGCGATCGCCCCGTGGGCAGCTTAGCCCAATTTATCCCCGCAGTGGATCCCCTCCAGGTCCGCAGAGCGATCGCCGCCGAATTTGCCCACAGCTTCGACCTGCATTACCGGGAAGCGCCGACCTGGACCGCCGCCGATCGGGCCACCCTCAACCTCACCCCCCTCCAACTCAACGCCCCCTAGGGCCACCCTAGCAACGCCCTAAGGCCGTATCTCCTGGGCGATCGCCGCAGGCTGCGCCGTAACATCGGGCGCTGTCGCAGTGGAACAAGTAGCCAAAAACGGAACCTGGCTAAACTGCATCAGATCCACATCCTCATCGGACAGCAGCTCCCGCCATAAATTCTCCGGCTCCGCTGCCCCCTCCCCTTGCTCCACCTTGCAGTGCAGATCCGCCAAGGTCGTCAGGGTATCAAACCACAGACCCTGCTGGGCAAAAAACAGCGCCCGATCGCCCTCGCGGGTCTGGGCCAAAGCCTGCCGTTGTTCAGGGTTGAGGGGCGATCGTTCAACCCAGCCCTTCACCGTAATGTTGTGAACAGGGTCATTGGGATCGCACAGCAAACTCACATACCAGCGGTAGGGCTGTCCTTCCGCCAAGGGGGGCAAATTCAGGGTCGAAGGCAGTTGTAAACTCGCAATCCCCGCCTCGCCGTTAATTTTGAATTCCGTCTGATAGATCAACGTATCGTCCCAGATCTCCTCCCCATCCTGGACCACGGAAAAAAGGCGAAACTCGGCCCAGCGGGCCTGGGTTTCCGGCACATACCAGAAAAAGCGGGGATAGGCGGCTTGGGTTAGGGCCATGGTCGAGTGGGGAATCAGGGGCGCGAGGGCCAGACCATTGGAATCCACACAGACTGTGCGAGGGTTGCGGGTTCCACCGCCTTGGGTCATCCCATCATCGGGATAGCCTCGCTGGGGGGCTGTAAAACTATCTGCCTGAGCGGGCATGGCTCCGTTTCCCCACCCCAGCAAGAGGGTCAGCAAGCCTACGCTCAAAGCAGTGCGACCCCGCTGGGGGCTGGGGCGGCGCGAGAGGAAGAGGGGCAAGCAGGCAGCAAGGGGGGAGGAACCGGCAACCGATAGAGACACTAAGTTCATGGCGTGGGTCAGATACTGTGGAATCGAACGGGAAGCCCTGCATGACATCCGTGCAACAGCA
>JBMTWK010000623.1:0-2503 GCA_049452395.1 Prochlorothrix sp.
AATATTGGGAGCTATCATCCAGCCGGAAATAGGTCTGCTCCCGAAAGTGATCGAGAATGGCCAAAAAAGCATCCGAAAGCTGCTCATAATCGTGGCTGCGGTAGAGATCCAACCAGCGATCGGGATACAGGGGCGGACAGGGTTGGGACATGGCGGCTCACTTCCCTAGAACTGCTCAGCGGGGTATTCCCCAGGGGTCACTTGGAGTTCTACCGTCTTGCCGCCCCGGCCCACCTGCACCGGCAACGGCTGACCCACTCGGCTCTCCGACACCCGCATTTGCACCGCCTCGGCACTGTTCACGGCCTGCCCTGCAATACTTTGGATAATATCCCCCGCCTGCATTCCCGCCGCCGCCGCTGGGGAATCCGGCAACACCCGCACCACTAACACCCCCTCCTCGGCCTCCAGCGTAAAGCCCAAGTTGGGATCCGCTTGCAACTCCTCTCGAATGGTGGGGGTTAGGGTTACCATCTGAATCCCCAGGAACGGATGCTCGACTTTGCCGTTGCTAATCAGTTGCTCTGCCAAGCGTTGGGCCGTATTAATGGGAATAGAGAAGCCTAAGCCCTGGGCACCGCCAATAATGGCCGTATTCATGCCAATGACCTCCCCCTGCGCATTGAGGAGCGGCCCCCCGGAGTTGCCCGGATTAATGGCGGCATCGGTTTGGATAAAGCCCACCCGCTTGTCGGGAACGCCCACTTCGCTGCTGGTGCGGCCCGTGGCGCTGATAATGCCCACCGTCACGGTGTTGTCGAGACCGAGGGGGTTGCCAATGGCGATCGCCCACTCTCCGGGCTGCAACTGGTCGGAATCCCCCAGGGAAACCACCGGCAGATCCGCCGCCTCAATTTTGACCACGGCTACATCGGTCACGGGATCCTGCCCCAGCACCTGACCGGAAAAACTGCGCCCATCCTTCAGTTTGACCGTTACTTCGTCCGCCCCCTCCACAACGTGGGAGTTGGTTAAAATTACGCCCTCAGGCTGGATAATAAAGCCCGATCCAGCCCCCTGTTCCACCCGCTCCGAGGGGGGCAACTGCCCAAAGAAGCGGCGGAAAAACGGATCATTAAAAACTTCCGGCACTCCCGTCTTCACCGTCCGGGAGGAGTCAATCCGCACTACCGCAGGCCCAACGCGCTGCACGGCATCGACAATAAAGTTACTGTTGCCCTCGCTGATGGCGATCGCCGCACTGGCGTTGTTATTGGAGGCCGCGACGGAGGCTGAACCGTTGGCATCGGGAGCCGCTGGGTCACCCCCAGAAGGTGCGGCTGCCTTGTTGTTGCCACCACAGGAGCCAAGGACCAGCGCCGCCCCCAATCCCAACAGGCACTGGACTCCTAGACGATTTACCCCACTGGCAGCCCGGAGTCGGCGGACAGAAGGCAAGGAAAAGTCGATCGGCAACTCAGTCATAGGTTTGGGGGGTGAAGGTCCACATTTCGCAGCCCTGGGCAACGCGCGTGCTGGACAAAACCAGGGGCATCACCGCAGGATTGGGCATGACTTAGCCTACCCCAGGAACTTCTGAAGCGGCTCCCACGATTGTACATCCTGCAAAATCGCTTCATAACCCAGGCTATTGGGATGGAGACCGTCACTACTGAGGCGAGGTTTCCACCAAGCTTCCCCCCGCGCCAGCCAGCGATCGAAGAGATCGAGATAGGGAATATTGCGGCGATCGCAGGCCAGCCGGGTCACTTCTTTGTAGCGGTATTGGTCCAGGCTGGTGTAGTAGAGGCAGTCCAAAAAGGGCATTTTGGCCGGGTCGGTGGGCACCATGCCCACAAAGCAGACGGGACAGTAGCTTTGGGCTTTGTCTAAGAGCCGATCGAGGGCGGCTTGAAAGGCTTGAATTTCGGTCAGGTTGCGGCCATCGGGTTTGCCCAGGCGGGCGGAGTCATTGAGGCCAACGGACAAAAGAATGCGATCGGGCATTCGGTTGCGCAGTTCCCCCCGGTTGCAAAATTCGCTGTCTAGCCGTTGCAAAACCTGGTTAACCCCATCGCCACGAATGCCGAGGTTTATAGAGGGCGTGGCCCGGTTGGCTGGGGTCCATCCACGATCGGCGCAGTCGCTCCACCCAACCGCCTCCTTCGGGGTCGCCGTAGCCATAGATGAGGCTGTCACCCAGGGCAACAATGCGGAGGGGAGTGGTGCCTGTGGGTAAGGTCGGGCGGGAAGGGGCGGAGTCCAAAGCAGGAATCTGCTCAGGCCAAATCAAGGTTTGCATCGTCTAACAACCTCATGATGGGGCAGGAGTCCGGGTCAATCGTTTGTTGTCACGTTTGCTCTGACCCTACCATTCCCCTTGAAACTTTGCAAATCTTAATACTTTTGATAGCGATCGCTTTTTGAGCACGTTTAAACAAACGTGAAGGATGTGTGTCTCCCCCCGGTAGGGGTCGTGCCCCCGCCTGTCCTGAGCGTAGTCGAAGGGTGGCTCCCCGCTTCGGTCCAAAACCAGGGCAACCACGGGGGGTTTGCCCCTACC
>JBMTWK010000624.1:0-2500 GCA_049452395.1 Prochlorothrix sp.
AGAGGCGCGTAGGGGCAAACCCCCCGTGGTTGCCCTGGATTTGGCCCAAAGCAGGAATCCACAGGGGCGGCACAGGGGCACGACCCCTACCCAGACTTATCTACACAATCCAGCAAAAATCCTTTTTTAGGGGATTTTGTGTCCAACGGCAGAATTTTAACTGTCTGTATTGCCGAGCAATGCCTTTAACTCCGCCTCTGATTTACGGAATCCGGCTAGGACTGCCACCCCATCCCGCACAAACAGAGGACGCTTGAGCAGCATGGCATCGGCGCTAAAGGCGGCAATCCACTGGTCATCGCTCCAGCTTGCTTTCTCCTCCCCCAGGGCACGGTAGGACTGGCCAGAGGTGTTGCGCAGGGGCTTATGGCCGAGGGTGGCGACCCATTGGGCAATTTCGGCACGATCGGGGGGCTGTTCCTTGGTATTGACAAATTCATAGTCGATGTCCTGGGCCTGGAGCCACTGGAACGCCTTTTTACAGGTGCCACAGGTGGGAATGCCGTAAACCAAAAGGGCCATAGGGAGACTTTCCTGTTTTGTCAAATTTTCAGCTTTTGTCAAATTTTCGGCAACTATTGCCGCGATCGTCGAGATTGCTCCTTGCTGCTACTGGGGTCAAGCAAAGGGCGCTGGAGCGCCTAGGGAGGAATTCCCATGCAGAGCGTGGGAACTAGGGATCGAAGAGGGTCGGCACGGGGGCACGACCAGGATTCTGCCAAATCGAAGAGGGTCGGCACCAAGACACGACCAGGATTCTGCCAAATCGAAGAGGGTCGGCACGGGGGCACGACCCCTACCAGGATTCTGCCAAAGTGAGATGAACCCATCCAATCTCCCAGAGGGATAGCGGTAGCACTAGAGCGGGCTAGCTGGGGAATTGGTCCCGGAGGACTTGGAGGGCGGCTTGGTACTGGCTATCCTCTGGGGTGCCCCATTGGGTGCTGCGGGGGGGTGGGGCGATCGCCTCGACGTTGGGGTGGATGCCCTCTTTGTGAATGTCGTGGTGCAGGGGGGTCTCATACTTAGCCACCGTAACCGCCATCCCAGAGCCATCAGCCAACTTGAATAGGGACTGAATTAAGCCTTTACCGAAGGTGGTTTCCCCAACCAGTTGGGCACGATCGTTCTCCTGTAAAGCTCCGGCTAAAATCTCGCTGGCGCTGGCACTGCCTCGGTTAACCAGGATCAACAGGGGATCATCAGTAAGGGCAAAGCGATCGGCCTGGTAAGACCCCTGGACCCCCTGGCGATCGACCGTGTAGACAATCGTGCCGCGATCGAGCCAAAGCTTGGCCACATCAATTCCCGCCTGGAGTAAGCCCCCTGGATTGTTGCGCAGGTCCAGAATATAGCGCTCCGCCCCCTGGCTTTCGAGGTCCAGCAACGCATCCTCCATTTCGCTGCGGGAGTTGCCATTAAATTGCAGCAGACGGATATAGCCCACAGGCGGCAAATCCTCCTCCTGGTGCAACTCAGCAATCACGGAGTTGAGGGAAATCACATCCCGCACCACCTCCACCTCCCAAGACTCCACCGCTTCGCCGCTGGTCCGGTTCACCGTCAGCCGCACCGTGGTTCCCCGTGGCCCCCTCATCAGGGAAGCTGCCTCATCTAGGCTCAGATCCAGGGTAGTTTGGCCATCGATCGCAGCAATATGGTCACCGGGATGCAACCCTGCCTTATCAGCGGGGGATCCGGCGATCGGGGCAATCACAATCACCTGGCCATTGCGACGATCGGAGGCAATCTGAAGCCCCACCCCCGTCAGCTCCCCGGAAGTCGTCATTTGTAGATTGCGATATTCCGCCGGTTCCAAAAGTCGCGTGAAGGGATCTTCCAAGCTGCCCAACATTTCCCGAATGACCGCATAGGTTTGGCTGCGATCGGTCAGGGGCTGGCTCAGAACCGTTTGGCGCACCGCCCACCAGTTTTGATGGTTAAAGCTGTTGTCTAAATAGGCTTGGCTAACAATGCGCCATGCTTGGTCAAACAGGCGCTGCTCCGTGGTGAGGGCAAAGGCAGAGTCTGAGGGCAACCCTAGGAACAGACTGATCTGCAAGAGGGCAAGGGCTAGCAATTTGGAGAGAAAATGGTTCTTAAGCATAGAAGGTATTTAAGAGTCTTAAGCCCGAAATAGCTCGGATCAAGTCAAGTTAAGGCAGATTAATAGTCAATAGGCCAAGGTTATCTTGCTGGAGAAGCTCCCATTATCACAGCAGCCTCCCACTAGCAACTTAATATATTGAAATATTTAGGGTTTGTCGCGATCGCCCCAGAGTCCGGCCAAAACGGGGAACCCGCACCGGGAGAATCGCCGGGAGAATCCCACTTTGGCAGAATCCCACTTTGGCAGAATCTGGGTCGGGGTCGTGCTCCTGCCTGCCCTGAGCACAGTTGAAGGGTGGCTCCCCGCTTCAGTCCCAAACCAGAGCAACCACAGGAAGGGGTGCATCCCACTTTGGAAGAATCTTGGTAGGGGTCGTGCCCCCGTGCCGAC
>JBMTWK010000625.1:0-2497 GCA_049452395.1 Prochlorothrix sp.
TTGCTAGCATTTCACTCTACAGTATAGTCCTAATCAAATGGTCGATTGCTATATGCAAAAACCTCTGTAGGGGCGTGGTTTTCGCGCCCTCTTTTATTCGCGCAAATTTCCGAAGAGGGTCAGGAAACCTGGCCCCTACTATTCCGGGTGGGATTCAAAAACGGTGTGGGAGGGTGGTTAATTCCGGGAAACCCAGAGATCTTGAATGAGGGCAACCAATTGGGTTAAACGGACGGGTTTGGAGAGATAGGCTGTTGCCCCGGCCTCTAAACAGCGATCGCGATCGCGGGCCATTGCCAATGCCGTCACCGCAATAATCGGCACCTCCCGCCCCTCCGGCAGACTCCGAATCTGTTGCATTGCCTCCAAGCCATCCATTCCCGGCATTTGGATATCCATAATCACGATCGCCGGATGGTGCATTTGGAACAGATCCAGCGCCTCTTTGCCATTGCGGGCCACCAACAGCCGATAGCCCTTGGCCTCCAAAAAGCTCACCATCGTTAAAATATTGGCCTCATTGTCCTCCGCCAGCAGAATCGGCGGTCTTGTCTCCAGGCCGATCGTCGGCAGGGGCACCAAGGTCGAGTCATCCAGCGGTGTTTCTGGATAGGGCTGTACCGAAGCTGCTGGGACTAAGGTCACGCCGCTAGCCTCCAAAGTCGGCAAAATCACCCGAAAACAACTGCCAATGTCCACCTCGCTGGTTACTGAGATCTCCCCGCCATGTAATTCTGTGATTTGCTTAGCCAGTACCAGCCCCAACCCCGTGCCAGTGTTGTGGCGGCTGAGGGAGTTGTCTACCTGCACAAAGGGCTGAAACAGCCGCTGTAGGTTCTCTGGGGTAATGCCAATGCCTGTGTCTGAAATGCTAATTTCCAAGCGGGGCAGCCGATCGGGGTTTGCGGTGGATGAGTCGGGGGAACTGGAGGGCGGGGACTCTGGCCTAAACACCCTGGCCGACAGGGAGACCTGCCCAAACTCTGGGGTAAACTTGACCGCATTGCTGAGTAAGTTAATTAAAACCTGACGAATCCGGCGTTCATCTACCAAAATATCCGGTAAATAGGACGGCAAGTGTAAGGTAAGCTGGATACTCTTTTTTTGGGCCTGTTGCTTGACAAACAACAGACTGGACTTGCAGAGGGAGGAAACCGAGGTGGGCAAACGCTCTAGGGTGATTTGTCCCGACTCAATTTTGGCCACATCCAAGATGTCATTGATGAGATCGAGGAGGTGAAAGCCACTGCGCTCGATCGTCTGGAGGGCTTTGGCTTGGCGGGAGTTAATGGTCCCAAAGGTTTGCTCTTGCAGCGCTTCCGTCATCCCCAAAATGGCATTGAGGGGGGTGCGCAGTTCATGGCTCATTTTTGCCAGGAATTCATCCTTAAGGCGAGTGGCACGTATTAACTCGCGATTTTTGACGTTTAGCTCTTGGTTCAGGTGCTGTAGGGCCAAGTGGCTTTGGATGCGGGCCTGGACGATCGGCAAGCTATAGGGCTTCACAATATAGTCAACGGCTCCCAGGGCAAACCCCCGCGCCTCGTCGCCCTCTTCCCCCAGTGCCGTCACAAAGATCACCGGGATCATCTGGGTCAGCGGATTTTCCTTCAGGGAGTGGCACACCGTATAGCCATCAAGATCCGGCAAAATAATGTCTAAAATAATCAGTTCGGGCACGGGCTGGCGTTGGGCTAGGGCTAGCGCTTTTTCTCCTGTGGTTGCGGCAATTACGGCGTAGTCTCGGCACAGGGAGTGCATCAGAACCTGGAGATTATTGGGATTGTCGTCAACGATCAGGATCTTGGGTTTGGGTCGGACTGTCGCTGTGGCAAGGTCTAGGGATTCAGGGGGAGCGACCATAGGGGTACTGGGAATGCGCTAGGCGTAAAGTTGCTGACTCTTAGGAGTCTATTTTAAGGGGATGGCTCTGGTGGGATGTGGGCGAGGTAGGAGAGGATTTTTTGTTGAAGCTGATCCAGCTCAAAATGGGCCAGGTGATCCTCCAGTTGATGGAGCCGATCGGTCCACAGGGGATCCGTCGCTTGGGTTTGGAGGTCTTTCAGTTGTTGTACAGCTTCCCCCAAGTCTGTTTCCAGAAGATTGAGTAGGGTTTGCAAAGCAGTCCGCAGCCGCCGATCGTCCAGAGCCGTTACGCCCAGAGATGTTACGCCCCTAGCCGTTGCGCCAACGGCATCCGGTGGGTGGGGGCGGTTGTGCTGGGTGATGAGGGGGGAGTGGCTGAGGTAGGTGAGCAGGGCGGAGAGGGACTGAAGGACGGGCTGGAGCAGGGTGGGCGGCAGGGCTTGATCGGCCTTGGGGAAACGCACGTAGCGTTCGGCTTGGGCGCAGTTGTGGTACAGCGCTTGAGCTTCGATCGTCCCAGCGGATCCCTTTAAGCTGTGGAGCAAATGGAATAATGCTGGTCGATCGTCTTGATCAAAGGTAACTATTCAGGGGTTAACGGAAGAAAGAGGGTTAGAGGGGGGTCCATCGG
>JBMTWK010000626.1:0-2492 GCA_049452395.1 Prochlorothrix sp.
GCGAGAGAGGGACTTTGCAAAGTCTTGCTCCCCTTCGCCCGTCCTGGGAGAAGGGGCTGGGGGATGAGGGGCGAATTTGCGAAAGTTGGGATGCACCCCCTTAACTCTCAAGATAATTGCTACGGAAACCGAACCCGCCCACCCAACGCGCTCTGATCCCCCATGGGCCAGGGATCGGGGGGTATCCGGAAGCCCCGTGCTACCCTTACCCCCCGCTTCGGTAATCCAGACACCTTTCTTCAGACGCTTATTTTGTATACTTTTACGAAGAGAACGGACTTTAGGCCCCGCCGATCCGGTTTTTGGGTTCATTCTTGGGTTCCTATCTCATATCCCCATCGTTTGTGAGTACTCCTCTGCGTGCAGCATTCACCCTCAACACCCCCGACGACCCTCGCCCCGACCCCAGCCCGCCGGACGCGATCGCTCTTCTGGGGGCTGACCTATACCGCCGCCGCAGTGTTTATGGGAACGATGAGCTGTGGTCTAGCGCTGTTGGCCCCGCCAGAGTTGCTCTCGTGGCGACTGGGTGCTCCATCGGAAACAGCCACCCCGACCGAGGGCAGCTTTAGATCCCGATCGATCCTGACCCAAGGACTGCTACCCTATCGCCTCAGTCGCCCCGTTAATGTGGTTCTGATGGGGATCGATCGGGTTCCCGATGCCGAACCTGGCTCCCCCGAAAGCTTTAGCAGCCGCAGCGACACCTTAATGGTGGCCCGCATCGACCCCACCGCCGAAAAAATCACCCTCCTCTCAATCCCCCGCGATACCCAGGTAGAAATCCCCGGCTACGGCCTCACCAAGATTAACCACGCCAACTGGTTCGGGGGGCCGCAACTGGTGCGGGATGTCATTGCCCATAACTTTAATGACCTCAGCCTCGATCGCTATGTCCGCATCGAAACCGGCGCTTTCCGCGCCTTGGTAGACCTGGTTGGGGGGCTAGAGGTAACCGTCCCCGAAGATATGTACTATGTGGACCAAACCCAGGGCCTATACATCGATCTCAAGGCGGGACGGCAAGTTTTGAACGGCGATCAAGCGGAACAGTTTGCCCGCTTCCGTTACGACACCTACGGCGACATTGGCCGGGTCCAGCGCCAGCAGATGTTGCTGAAAGCCTTACAACAAAAAATGACCCAGCCCCAAATGGTGGCTAAAGTGCCCCAACTGCTGGAAGTTTTTCAGGATTACGTCGATACCAACCTCACCCTAGAAGAAATGGCTGCTTTAGCCAGTTTTGGCCTCCAGCGCGGCCCAGAGGCCGTCAGTATGGTCATGTTGCCCGGTCGGGGCAGTGATCCCGGTGAATTTGCAGCCAGCTACTGGCTCATGGATACAAGCGCCCGCGATCGCATTTTGGCGGATTACTTCGATCAACCGGTTCCCTATGCCAGTAATGGCTTTTCAACCATGACGGAAACCCGCAACGGGGCAGCTTGGGATCAGGAAGTGGCCACAGACGTGCCCCAGGGATCGAGATTCGATCGATCGGACTTCTACGGGCTACGCATTGCGGTCCAAAATGCCACGGGGGAAACCGGTCAGGGCTATGCCATGGCGGACTACTTGCGGGAGTTGGGCTTCTGGAATGTCTATGTGATTGAGGACTGGCTAACCGTGGAGGAGCAAACCCAGGTCATTGCCCAGCAGGGGGATACCCAAGCGGCCCAAGGGGTGCAAAGTCTCCTGGGCTTGGGCAAAATTGAACCCAGTTCCACCGGTGCCCTAGATTCTGACCTCACCCTGCGCCTAGGCCGCGATAGCTTGACCTTAGTCCTCCCCTAGACAGCCTCAACGGTTCACCGAGCGGACGACCTGTTCGACGGGCCGATCGGGAAAACACCGATACAGCCGCACCCGGTCATCGAGCATTAGCAGAGCGCCAAACTTGGCACTGCGCAGTGGGTTAATACAGTCCAGGAATCAGCTTTTTCACTTGCTGGCAGTAGGCTCCATAATCGGCAAACTTTTGGCTTAACCAGACCTCTTCCTGGCGTGATTTGAAATCATAGAACAGGAAAATCCCAATAATTCCGAGGAAATGGGGCCAACTCCAGAGGAAACAAGCGTAGGCTAGGGATAAGAGAATGACACCGCTATAAATGGGATGGCGCACCCAACCGTAGATCCCCGTGGTCACCAAAGACCCATCATCACGGGGATGGGGTAGGGGCGTGAGATTTTCGCCCAAGGACTGCACCCCCCCCAACAGCAGCACCAAGGCCAGAAGTCCGAACACTGCGGCCAGTCCAACCCGCACCACCAGCAGGGGAGCAACCCAGGAGTCTGGTGCAGCTTGGAGGGCGGCGGGAACCGGTAAGGCATGGCTGGGGAGCAGGAGAAAGCCGAGGGAAATCAGGCCCTGGCCAATGGCCCAATATTCGCCCCGCTGACCGCGCCACCACTGGGCCGAGAAGCCCCAATCTTTGCTAAGGGCACCTCGATTAATGGAGGTTGGCAAGAATTCTAGTCTCAAAAAAAGCCAC
>JBMTWK010000627.1:0-2488 GCA_049452395.1 Prochlorothrix sp.
GCAAATTGGTTTTCCCAGGGGGATGCTGCCGCCGATTGCAAATCGGCGATCCCAGAGGGGGTTGCCGCTGATTGCAAATTGGTTTTCCCAGGGGGATGCTGCCGCCGATTGCAAATCGGCGATCCCAGGAAGATTGCCCTGGTTTTGCTCCCAAGAGGGTTAGCACAGGGGCATGACCCCTACCCAGATTCTGCCAAAGTGGGATACTCCCTGGGCATTTCTGGTCACGCGGACCCTTCAGGAGCAAGGGAACCGTCCCGGTTGCTAGGGTTGCGGTGACTTTGAAGGGGATGTTGTATGCTTAATGACATCTCACGTTGGAGCCTTCTTCCAGCCCAAATAGTCCACCCGATCGCATAGGTGAGCCATGACAACATTTTCCCGCGCTAGCGTCAGAACAGACATGAGCGAACTCCAGCGACTCAAGGGTTTGCTACCCCCTGAGTTGCAAAGTTGGGTGTTCGTAGAGTCTTCCACTGCCGTGGATCCCCCCCTGATCACCTGTGAGGAAATTGGCCGCGATGAAGTGGAGGTCCAAATTGACTTAGTGCGCTGGGAGCAATTTGCCCTTGACCAACGCAACCTGTTGTTTTGGCACGAAGTAGGCCGCATTCAAAATGATACGATTCCCCGCGATGGCTGGGAAATGGCGGCCCTGGCGATCGGTCTGGGGGGTGCTGTGGGTGAGCTGTGGGTCCAGGATGGCGTGCTGCTGTTGCTGGCCTTGGGGCTGTCGGGCTTTGCCGGGTACCGTTTGTACCAAAAAAATAATACCGAGAAGCGCCTCCAGGAAGCGATCGAGGCCGATGAGCGGGCGATCGCCCTGGCAACCCGCTTTGGCTACACCCTACCCAACGCCTACAAGAGCCTAGGCAGTGCCCTGAAGACCCTGGTGGAGCAAACGCCGAAAAAACGGCAACGGGCCAAGTATGAAGCCCGTCTCCAAGCCCTGCGGCGCAGTGCAGCACGGGCCAAGGCCAAGGCCCAAGCCCAACAGGGCCAACAACCGGGTCAGCCGGGAAGTGCTCCTGGGTCTTCTCGCCAATCTGAGAATGTTTTTGGCTAGGGCAATTTTCGCTGGCTCTGTGCCCTTGCTGCTGTCTTGATGAGGATTCCCTCAAGATTCCCTTAAGTCCCTGCCTTAGCCCAAAGCAGAAGCGTACAATAGAAGCACTATCCGGCACTTACCTCTAGCCCATGACTGAATCCCTCCCTTCTGTCCCGTCCCCGGACCTTGCCCCCGTTGAACCCACCGTCCTGACTAAGGCTCCGGCAGATGCTGCCCTTGCCCTTGCTGCCGCTGAAGCAGCCGACGATCGCAAAGGCGCAGATATTGCAATTTTGCGGGTGACGGAGGTCTCTTACCTGGCTGACTATTTTGTCTTGGTGACCGGCTTTTCCCCGGCACAGGTAAAGGCCATCGCCCGATCGATCGAGGCCAAATTGGCAACGGAGTGGAAGCGAAGTCCCAAACGGGTGGAAGGACAGCAGGAAGGCCGCTGGATCTTGCAAGATTTTGGCGATCTCATCGTCCATATCTTTATGCCTGAAGAGCGAGAGTTTTATAACTTGGAAGCCTTTTGGGGCCATGGGGATGTGGTTCCCTTTAATCCCAGCGCACCGGCTGTGGTGGCTTCTTCAGCATCCTTGGGCGGAGACTGGCGCTAGGGAGCGGGATCCGCTCACCCCTGTGGTAGCCCTCACCCTCAATTCCTGTTGATCCAGTTATGACCCAACCGCCTACCTACTCCACTTTTTGCCCCGTTCCAGAGGAACAGCAACCCCTCAATGAGTACCAAGAACTGCGCCAGTCCTGGTTTTTTGGCTTGGCGCTGTCTCCCTTTCCTCGGTTACTGAGACCGCTGTTGTGGGTGTGGCTGTTCAGTTGGATTATTTCTGGCCCGATCGCCGCTGCGAGCTTTGTACCCCGCTACCATGTGGCTAAATTTCTGCTCACCAGTAGCACGGGGGCCTGTTTGCCCGTTCTCTTGGTTTTAGTGCAGCTTTATTTGGGTTGGCGCTATGTGGGAGATCGCCTTGCCCAGCCTGCCATTTGCTATGAAGAATCCGGCTGGTTTGATGGCCAAATTTGGCAAAAACCGGCGGAAATCCTCACCCGCGATCGCCTCATCTTCACCTACGAAATCCGCCCAATCCTCCGTCGCCTAGAGCAACTGCTGGCCCTGGGTTTGGTGGTGATCATGGGCGGGGCAATTAGTTGGCCCCTCTTGCCCTCCTAATCCTCCCCCCTAGGATCGCCGATTTGCAATCGGCCCTCTTAATTCCCCCTCCCCTCCAGGATCGCCGATTTGTAATCGGCCCTCTTAACTCCTCCCCCCTCCAGGATCGCCGATTTGCAATCGGCCTTCTTAGAGGATGTTTGGAAACCCGCGCTGAGTTGCGGAGACCTCCGAAAAATCCCCCTCAGTCCCCCTTGTTAAGGGGGAGGCTCTATATTCCCCCCTTAATACTCTATATTCCCCCCTTA
>JBMTWK010000628.1:0-2488 GCA_049452395.1 Prochlorothrix sp.
CCGATCGAAGGGCTGAAACCCTACTAACTTCGTAGACCCCTGAATAGTTACCTGCACCACTAAGGTTGATGACACACAGGGCATCATGTTCCCGCAAAAAGGTGACCAGTTTTGCTAACTGTTCATCGCTGATTCCGGCTTTCAATTCCCGGTTGAGGCGGGCGATCGCATTGTGCTTGAGGGGATGCTGGTTGATCTCTTCGATCGCCCGTTCCAGGTTTTCCCATTCCGTACCTTGAGCCAGGAGGGGCATGGCTTCCCGGACGTGCTGGGTGTAGGCCATCAGACGATCGTAGGTCCGTGCTGCGGCACTGCGCTTATTGCCCAAGGTGCCCGCCACCGTTTTGGTTTGCTCAGCAATCAGTTCCGCGCCACGGGTCACCAGTTCATGGTGCTGGGGATGGCGGGGTAAAGCGGGAGTATCCAGGCTGCACCGGGCCATGCGGAGAATTCGCATTTGTGACTGCGTGACGCTGTTACCATCCTGGTCCACCCAGGCCAAAGCATCCGTGCCGCCCTCGGTGCGCAGGTACACCAACACCCCCTCCGGATCAGACCCTGTGGGTTCATGGGCCTTCGTGGCATAGGCCACATCGGGCAATTTCTCGATGATGCCCTTCAGGGCTGGGTTAGCCTCGATCGCGCTTTGCCAGATTTGTAACGCCTCTGAGGTTAGATCAACTTCTCCCTCTTCGGCTTCGTCCAATACCCCCGATCGCTCGTTGTAGAGATTCAGCAGCATCTCCCGCGCCTGTTCATCCTCAAAAAAAGCTTCATCGGTGCCTACTACTTCTTGGTTTTCGTTAAGGCGATCGCGTAGCCGTCCCCGCAGGTTAATCAGCCGCTCCACCCCCTCCGCAGGCAAGAAGGAATAGCAGAGAATCTCGCCCGCTTGTTGCCCAATGCGATCGACCCGTCCTGCCCGCTGAATTAGCCGAATAATCGCCCAGGGCAAATCATAGTTGAGGATAATGGCACAGTCTTGCAGGTTTTGCCCCTCACTCAGTACATCCGTTGCCACTAGCACCCGCAACTGCTCCGCCGCTGGGATCGATTTTTCGTTACTGATGGGGCTAAACCGCCACGCTAGAGCTGTTGGGTCAGGCGATTGACCCGTTGCCAAGCCCACTTGCTGAATCCCCTGCTCTTTCAGCACTTTAGCCAAATAGTTCGCGGTATCGGCAAATTGGGTAAAAATTAGCACTTTATCCGTCGGATGTTGTTGCTGCAATAACGCCACTAGCGTCCCCAGCTTGGCATCCGCTGACGGCTTCCAAACCCCCGCCGATTGCAAAATCCCCATCAACGCCGTGGCATCCTGCTGAAGATGTTGTTGCAACTCTGGACCAAACAAATTAGCCCGAATCCACTTAAACCGACGCGGGTATTGCTCTTGGTATAACCGATAAATCTCCGCTGCCCGTTGAGCAAAGTTGCTCTCACCCCCAGCCTCTCTCCCAAGGGGGGAGAGGGGAGTAAGAGATTCCGGTTCCCCTTCTTCCAGGGAGAGAGAAGGGGCTAGGGGTTGAGGGTCTTCCGCCCAGTCTTGGCCCAACAGCGAATCTTCGTCTTCATCATTGTTCACCCCATCCAGCAAGACAGCATCTTGGGTGCCAACGGGCAACGGGAGATCGTGGGCGATCGCATGGAGATAGACATAATTCCGCAGAATATGCCGCTCCAAGGACTGGAGAAAAGCAGCACCGCTACTCTCCAAGCGCTTAAATAAATTGGTGCGACAGAAACCCATTAAGCGTTGCCCCGCTTGGGACAAATTCGCTAAGAGCTTCTGTTCTTCGTCGGTGGCTTGTTGTTTCGGTTTAGGGTCTGCATAGAGTCCTAATCCATAACGGGGCAAATTAAGGGTGTTGATAATATCTACTACCCGATCGGCATATAACCGAGCATAGGGATCATGGGGTTCGACCATCGTAAATCGAACCGTCCGAGGACGACGAATTGGGAAATAGGAGCGCCGTCCATCGGCAAACTCCAGATAGTAACGATCACCCTCTTTTTTGGCATAGGTATTTTTGATAAAACTGCGGGTTCGCCGCACCATGTAGCGACTCATCAACTGCTGCCAGTCCTCCGGTTCCTGGCTCTGTTCAAAGGCGAGGAGCGATCGTACTGGGCTAGTGCTATGCCTGCGCCGAAACTGCATCTCACCCCCAATGCTGCGGATATAGGCTTCGGGTTTAATGCCCAAGTCGGCATCCGGACGCAAAAACAATTGCAACTGGGCTGACAAGTCTAGATAGGTTTTGTTGTAGGGCGTTGCCGTGAGTAAAATGCACCGACTGCCGCTCTGCTCAATGTAGTCTTTAATCGCCTGATAGCGCTTACCTTCTTTGTTGCGCAAGTTGTGACTTTCATCAATCAATACCAACCGAAACCGTGCTGGCACGTCGGGCAATTTCTGAATGGCTCGGCTGATGGGAATGACTTTCCCATGTATGCCATAGCGATCGAGGTAACCCTGCCACAT
>JBMTWK010000629.1:0-2484 GCA_049452395.1 Prochlorothrix sp.
CGCCCGATGCCATGGTGGTGTTGGGTCGTCCAGCGGGCGATCGGCGCAGTTACAAACAATGGGAGGAAGACAATATTCCGCCCCAAGTGGTGTTTGAAATTCTTTCGCCCAGCAACAGCGCCAAGGAAATGGCAGCTAAGCAGGCGTTTTATAGCCAGTATGGGGTCTTGGAAATGTTTTTCTATGATCCAGAGTCCTGGAATTTTTGGGGACTGGTGCGATCGAATGCTGCTGAAGGATTCCAGCCCCTGATGACGCTGCAACTGCCCTGGACTTCCCCCACCTTAGGCATTCGCTTTGAAATGACCGCAGAGGGGCTAGTCATTTTCTATCCCGATGGAGAGCGCTTCAAGAATCCAACCGAGTTTGCGGATGAACGGGATCAAATCAGCCAAGCACTGAACCAAACGACCGTTGCGCTGAATCAGGCTAACCTCGATCGAGATCGGGCCTTTGCCAAGTTGCGGGAACTGGGGATCGATCCAGAAACGCTATAACCAGAGGGGGGATAATCCCTCGATCGGGGGCGATCGCGATGGGGGTCATGCCCCCGTGCCGACCCTCTTCCCACAACCAAGGCAACCACAGGGGGGTTAACCCAACCGAAATGGGAGAATCTGGGTAGGGGTCGTGCCCCCGTGCCGACCCTCTTCCCACAACCAGGGCAACCACGGGGGGGGTTAACCCGACCGAAATAGTTCTGCAAGTAAATTTGAACATAATTGTGAACGCAAATTGTGAACCTATTTAATTATTTATCTAAATTATTTCGGTCTTTTTCGTCCCTTTTCTGCTCCTTTCGTGGGTTCGCTTACCTCTTGGGGTTTAGTCTGAGCCTGATCCTGAGCCTCGGTTTAGGCATAGCTCACCTCAGTCCTGCCCGCAGTGCCCCCATTCCCATTGCCCAACCCTTAGCACCAACAGTTGCAAACCCAGCCACCGCAGCCCAAGCGATTAAACAACAAAAAATCGACCAACAAAGCCACAAACAGCAAGAATCCGCCGATCTGCCGCCCCAACACTACACAGACTTAACCTTTCCACCGCTGCCGGATATCACGCTACCGGACTACGATCGCCGCGAGTTGGACAATGGCTTAGTGATCTACCTCGTCGAAGATCACGAGCTACCCCTAGTGCAAGGCACTGCGCTGCTGCGGGTGGGCGATCGCTGGGAACCGGCAGAAAAAGCAGGATTAGGGTCGCTAACGGGGCAACTGTTGCGGGGGGGCGGCACACAACAGCACAGTTTTGAGGAAATTAACACCTTTTTAGAAGATCGAGCAGCGGCGATCGAAACTGCCATCAATGTCACCGCTGGGCAAGCCAGCTTTAGTGCCCTAACGGAAGATTTAGAGCCAGTTTTGGCGCTCTTTGTTGAAATTCTGCGGCAACCGGCCTTTGACCCCGATCGCCTAGACCTCGCCAAGCGCCAAGCTGCTGGCAACATCGCCCGCCGCAACGACAACCCCCAAAGCATTACGGGGCGGGAATTCCAAAAACTGCTCTACGGTGCAGACAGTCCCTATGCCTGGACCGTGGAATATGACACCCTAGGGGCGATCGATCGCCCCGATCTAGTGGACTTCTACACCACCTATATCCAGCCCGATCGACTGATTTTGGGCATTTCCGGGGACTTTGACCCCCAAGCCCTCTGGCCACAACTGGAGCAACTCCTCGGCGACTGGCCAAGCACCGCCCAGCCCCTTCCCCCCCTGCCGCCAGTCCAGCCCCACAACCCAGGCCAGTTTTTCACCATTAATCAGCCCCAAATGACCCAAAGCTACATCCAACTGGGTCAACTGGGCGGAACCTTAGACAGTCCCGACTACCCCGCCCTCTCCGTCCTCAATGAGGTGCTCAACGGCTTTGGGGGACGGCTCTATAACCAAGTGCGATCGCGCCAAGGCTTAGCCTACTCGGTTTACAGCTACTGGCAGCCCAACTACGACTTTCCCGGTACCTTTGTGGCGGGGGGCCAAACCCGCACCGAAGCCACCCTGCCCTTTTTGCAAGCCGTGCGATCGGAAATTGAAGCCGTTCGGGCCACCCCCATTACTGAGGAAGAATTGCAATTTGCCAAGGATGTGGTGCTGAATTCCTTTGTTTTTGGCTTTCAGTCCCCTAGCCAGACCCTTTCTCGCCTGATGACCTACGAATATTACGGCTATCCTGCGGACTTTGTGTTTCAGTACCAGCGATCGATCGCCGCAGTCACCCCAGCGGATGTGCAACGGGTTGCCCAAACCTATCTTCAGCCGGAGCAGTGGGTGACCTTAGTGGTCGGGAATATTGAGGCGATCGCGGCGGATTTGCAAGAATGGGGCACACCCCAAGCAATCGACATCACCATTCCCGAACCTTAGCAGCGCTAAAACTGCTAAATCCCTGATTTTCCGGCGATTTCCTGGCAATACCTGCGGTTACATCCCACTTTAGCGATTTAACCGACTGGGTAGGGGCAAACCCCCCGTGGTTGCC
>JBMTWK010000630.1:0-2483 GCA_049452395.1 Prochlorothrix sp.
TTTTGCATTTTTTCCAGCTCTTCCCACTCCTGGGCCGTAAAACGGCTATCATTTGACATCGCTTCAAAGCTCCAGTAGGGCAGCCCCGCCGGATCCTGGATGAACTTCTGCACAAGGGCATGGGCGGCTTGGCTGGAACTGTCGTCGGCGAGTTGAGTGGCGAGGCAAAAGCGGAACAGTTGCGCAAGGCGGCTGTCGGGGGGGATGGCCACTAAGAAGGCCATGCATTGGGCAAAGGTGGGGTGATTGAGATCCATGGTTAGCAAACCTGTCAGGCATTTTCCCATCATGTCATGGGGAAGGGGTGATCTATGCAACCCCTCGAAAAATCTCAGTTCAGCCCTTGGAGTCCCACACAAGTCCCGTAGGAGTCCTGCACAAGTCCCGTAAACTCACGCTAAGTTACAGAAACCCCTGGGATCGCCGATTTGCAATCGTCAGAAACGCGATGGGCAGGCAACTAACGTGAATCCCTTATCCCCCGACCCCGACTCCCAAAGGGGTAGAAGGGGAGCTAGATCTTTACTAAAGTCCCTCGCCCGCGCTGGGAGAGGGATTTAGGGTGAGGGGCTTGGGAAGGGGCAAAATCGAGGAAGACAATTGCAAATCAGCACTCCTAGGGGGGCTTTGCTGGGGTTTCTGCGACTTAGCGCGATTTTTCCCATAGTCTCATTGAAACGCCGATTGCAAATCGGCAATCCCAGACCTCAAACCTCATTGAAACGCCGATTGCAAATCGGCGATCCCAGACCTCAGACCTCATTGGAACACCAATTGTAAATCGGCGATCCCAAACCTCAGACCTCATCGGAACACCGATTGCAAATCGGCGATCCCAGACCTCAGCCCTCATCCGAACGCCGATTGAAAATCGGCGATCCCAAGAGACTGCCGCGACTCCGTTAGGATTTATCCCCCTAGCCATCCCTTCCCCAAACCGGGACAGTCTACAATGCACATCAAAATCCCCAGCCAAAACCCAGCCAAAAAATACCCAGCACCAGACCCAGCAAAAGACCCATCTGACCCCAGTTTTTCTCCCTGAACCACCTCACCTAAACTAATCCTTAGCCGTGCGTTGGAGGCTCTGTTGATGTCCATTCCTGCCCCGCCCCCTGTTGATGCAATTTTGGTGCCCCAAGGGGCAGAGTTTCAGGCCGTAGCGCGGGGGTTGCGATCGCTGGCCCCAGCGCAGCAACCTCGGCTCATTGCCCTCGCGGTCGGGGCGGGGGCCGTGGCCCAGCAACTCCAGGATCCAGACACCCAAGCGCTGCTGTCGGATTGTCGCCATGTCCTCGTGATGGGTTTGGCGGGGAGCTTGTCGCCCCAGCTTGGGGTGGGGGAAGTGGTGGTTTATCAGGATATTCTGGTGCCCCGATCGGCGGCGACTGTGACCCAATTGGGCCTAATTTTGCCCCCAGAGGGGGATTATCCCGATTTTCCCTGTGACCATGACTATACCGCCCTCCTGTTGCAACGCTTGCCGGGAGCACGATCGGTCGTGGCCCTCAGCAGCGATCGACTGATTCACCACGCCCCCGAAAAACTCAGCCTCGGTCAGCAGTCCGGGGCCGCTGTGGTGGATATGGAGGCGATCGCCGCCCACCACTGTTTACACCATTTACCGGGCCGATCGCCCGCCCAGCCCCTCAGCCTCGGCATGGTCCGGGTCATTAGCGACGATGGCCAGACCACCTTGCCGGATTTGTCCCCGGCTTTTCGGGCCGATGGCTCGATCGACGGGTTGCAAATGGCGGGAATCTTCCTCCAAAACCCCCTCGCAGCGGTTCGGTTAATCCAAGGATCGCTCCACGCATTAGCTATCCTAGAAAAGACCACCACCCAACTCCTGTGCCCGTAACCTCTATGACCACCTCCTACGACCCCGATAAGCGCAAGCTTTTGTCCATCATCAGCCACGGTTCCGTGTTCTTTACGGCAACCCTCGTCTTTGGCCTGGGAATTCCCTTGGTGATTCTGTTGATCTCCGATGATCCGATCGTCCAAGCCAATGCCAAAGAAGCCATGAATTTCCAGCTTAACGTTTGGGCCTGGGGCTTAGTTTTAGGCTTTATCACAGTGATTACCCTCGGTCTAGGCGCAATCTTCATTCCCCTCGGCTTTCTGATTCACTGGGCTATGAGTATTTGGGCCATTGTTTTTGTGCTGGGCAATGTTAATCGCCCGGTTCAATATCCCTTTATTTTCCGAGTTCTGTAATGTCTAGGGCTTAAAAGACCTGGGAAATTAAATTCCAGGTGGCAATCACTTGGCTCCCCATAAACGTTTGAGTTGCCCAAATTTCCACCAACACTTTACGATTGAGGGGCCAAGTATTCACTTCCTGATGAGCCTGGTAAAAGGCTTCATAGACTTTAGTATCGGATGCATCCCACTTTGGTAAATAAACCGATTGGGTAGGGGCAAACCCCCCGTGGTTGCCCCGGTTTTGCTCGAAGAGGGGAGCCACGGGGGCACGACCC
>JBMTWK010000631.1:0-2477 GCA_049452395.1 Prochlorothrix sp.
GGGCCGCACCTCGGTCTGCCCGCTCGACTGCCCGCCCCGGAACGCCTGCCCGCCCAGACCCCTCATCTCGCCCGCCGGGTCCGCCTGCCCCCGATCGTCCGCCCCGCCAGCCCCAGCCCTGGGATTGGGAGGATGAGTGGGATGAGCCGATCGAGGATTGGCAAAATTGGGATGATGACGAGCAACCGACCTTTTTTGAGGATGATTCTGCGGCCCGCTCCCCAGTTCCGCCCGCCCCTGGCCGATCGCCCCGATCGGCTCCTGCTGGGGATTGGCGTGGATCGGCTTCACCCAATGCAGGGCCGGGACGGACCCCACCCCGCGATCGCTGGGATAGTCGCCGGGACGATCGTGGGGGCGATCGCCGATCGCCCACCTTGCCGAATTTCTCCCCCGATCGTCCGCCCCAACCTGACCCTCGCCGCTCTGCGCCTCCCGATCCGCGCCTAGATCCCCGTCCTAATCCCCAGGTTGACCGGGGACGCTGGGAGGTTGACCCACGGCAGGGGGATCCCCGATCGAATCCTCGATCGAATCAACCACCGTCTTCGCCTCGCTCCGAAGGGCGATCGCCCACTTCTCCTCCCCCGTTTCCACCCGATACCTCGCCCGATATCTTGCCCGATATCTCACCCAATGCTTCCCCGGATTTCCCCGCCTCACCCTGGGACGATCGACCGGATAACAGATCGTCAGACAACCGATTTTTGGACGACCGATCTTTGGACAACCGATCGTCGGATGCCGCTGCTTTACCGCGTGTGCAGATGAAATCCCAACTCGAACCCCAACCCATCTCGCCAGAATCGCCCAATTCTCCCCCGATCGGCAAAATGGTCCCCCTAACTCCCAAAAGCCGCCGATCGGCATTGCCGCCCATTGATCCCGAAGACGCTACCGGGGATCCCGCAACGGAAGAACCGGCTACGATCGACGATCCGCCACCCCCGCCTGAAACCTCACCCTAGGGAACAGGGGCTAAATAGGGGCTATCTACCAAAAAACTGCCCTGGGGAAAACGCACCACCCAAGTGTCTGCCAAGCGTTGTTCCACCACTTCTCCTGTTGTCGAGATCGGAACCACATCCGAGGGGCGGAGCATCGGCATGGGGTCGGCGGTTTTGAGGTAAGGGGGGCGTTGGGCCAGTTGGACCCGATCGCCAATGGCAAAGGAATTGGGTAAGGTTTCCGATGGGGTTTCAGCCATGGCCATGTACCGTAGGTCTACTAATGGCCTATGATAGTCCAGATTACCCCCCAGCCCTTGATTCTTCTGGTCTTGACCCATGGCACCCCAGTTGCGCATTTATGTTCCCCCCCACCCCCTGATTAAACACTGGCTCGCCGTGGCACGGGACGAAGCAACGCCGTCCACCCTGTTTCGCACTGCCATGAAGGAACTGGGCCGCTGGCTCACCTACGAAACCGTGCGGGAATGGCTCCCGACTCTGGAGGCCACCGTCCAAACGCCCTTGGCCGTAACCGAGGCCACCTTTGTTAACCCAGAGGTTCCCCTGGCGGCGGTGCCGATTCTGCGGGCGGGCTTGGCGCTGTGGGATGGTGCCCAAGAGTTGCTGCCCTTGGCTTCGGTCTATCACCTTGGCTTGGTGCGGGATGAGGAAACGCTGCAAGCCAGTTGCTATTTGAATAAGCTGCCCGATCGTTTTGTGCCGGGAACCCAGGCTCTTGTTTTTGACCCGATGATTGCGACGGGGGGAAGTTTGATGGCGGCCCTGGCAGAATTGGTACAGCGGGGCATGGATCCGGCCTTGATTCGGGTGGTCTCGGTGGTGGCTGCGCCTCCGGCACTCCAGGCGATCGGGGCGGCCTATCCTACTTTGACCCTGTACACCGCCATGATTGATCCAGAATTAAATGATAAGGGCTATATTGTGCCCGGTCTGGGCGATGCGGGCGATCGGGCCTTTGGCACACTTTAAGGCGGCTTAAGGCTGTTGCGCTACTCACCACACTGCACAGGAGGACTAAACCATGAGCCAACAGGATAATTTTGCTGGAGGGTTCCTATTGGGGGCGATTTTCGGCGGAGTTTTGGGAGGGGTGCTAGGGGTGACCTTGGCGAACCGCTACGGTCGAGAGTGGGCTGAAGCGGAGCTAGAAGACGAAATACTAGAGGATGGCGAAGATTTGGGTAATTTACCCAGCAGTCGGCGGCGGATCTTCCGCGATCGGGGCCAAGGTCTGGGTACGGAGGCTGATGCCGATCTGGCACGGCAGGGCTTAGAGGATAAAATTGCCCAACTCAATGAAGGCATCGACAACCTCCGGCAACAGTTAGAGGCCACTCACCGCAGTTCCAACGGCAGTCACCTAACCGAGGAATCCTAGCCAGAATTCTAATTCTGAGGGGTTTTACCTGAATTCTGTTCGGCTTGCGCCTGCTCCCGCTCTAGTTCTTGCCTGGGCGATGGAGTCCTGTGCCCCCTTTGTTTACTGACGATTCTCTGCCATCCTAA
>JBMTWK010000632.1:0-2473 GCA_049452395.1 Prochlorothrix sp.
ATCCCTGCACCGAAGCATAAAAACGAGAAAGCCGATTGCAAATCGGCGATCCCAGGGGGATTTTTACCCTAAATTGAGAATTTATGGGAGTGTAGCGACGTGGAGCATCGGGGAGGTATCCCTGCACCGAAGCATAAAAACGAGAAAGCCGATTGCAAATCGGCGATCCCAGATGGGGTGTATCCCACTTTAGAGGATAGCTGGGTAGGGGTCGTGCCCCCGTGCCGACCCGCTTCGGCCCAAAGCCAGGGCAACCACGGGGGGTTTGCCCCTACCAAGTCGGTTAAATCGCTAAAGTGGGATGCTCCCCCCAGATGGGAATGAGAAAGCCGATTGCAAATCGGCGATCCCAGGGAGATTTTTGAGGAGTTACCGTGGCTTAGTGCAAGGTTTTTAGCACATCTCCTGTTAGGCTCCTACGGCTTCCTTGGCGGCATACAGCACCTCGGCGGTGATTTCCTGGATGCCTTGATCGCGGGCAAATTTTTCGGTATTGCGCTTGACTTTGCCCCGCACAAAACCGGGGATTTTGTTCAATTCTGCCATGCCGTCCCGACTCCAATTAAAGTCGGAATCGGTGGTCATGGCCTTGGTAATGACTTCTTTGGTGTCGTGGCCGCCGAAGATTTCCAGGAGGTGATCTTCCATGCCGAGGGTGAAGGAGTTGTAGACCAAATCGACGACGTGGTTAGCGCCTTCGTAGCCGAGGAAGGGGGTGTAGCCGACGGGGAAGTTTTGGACGTGAATGGGGGCGGCAATGACTCCACAGGGAATATTGAGGCGCTTGCCGATGTGGCGCTCCATTTGGGTGCCAAAGATGGCGGCGGGTTCAAGGCGGGCGATCGCATCGCCAATTTCTGCATTGTCTTCGCTAATTAAAACTTCGTCGCAATATTCGCTAACTTCCTGGCGGAACCAGTCTGCATCGTACTTACAGTAAGTTCCGGCGAGAACCACATGAATGCCCATTTCCCGCGCCAGAATTTTGGTCATGGCGGCGGCGTGGGTATTGTCCCCAAAGACGACGGCTTTTTTGCCCGTTAGGTTTTGGCAGTCAATGGAGCGGGAAAACCAAGCAGCTTGGGAAATAAAGCGGGTTTGTTCGTCAATAAAGCCTTCGTAGTCTACGGCGTGGCCTTGGTCTTGGATTACCTGCTGAATGCGGCGAATACAGCGGGCAGTTTCCACAATGCCCATGGGGCAAATATCGACAAAGGGCGTGCCAAACTCCGTTTGGAGATAGGTTGCGGTTTCTACGCCTAACTCCCGGTAGGGCACAAGGTTAAACCAAGCTTGGGGCAGTTTTTTAAGGTCGTGGACTGAGGCGCTGTCGGGTACCACTAAGTTGACCTGAATGCCCATGTCTGCCATCAGCCGCTTCAGTTCTTTGCAGTCGTGCTGATTGTGGAAGCCGAGGGTGGAAATGCCCAGAATGTTGACCGAAGGTTGCTCGGTTTTGGTGGTGGTAATGTCGCCTTGTTTGCGGGCTTTGGCGATATAAAAGCGGACAATTTGGGCGAGGGTCCGATCTGCAGCTTGCAATTCGTTATAGCGATAGTGGTTAACATCGGCTAACATCACATCGCCCTGGGCATCCATCTGTGCCCGCTGCACAAAGTTGCCCAGATCTTCCTGCAAAATGCTGGAGGTGCAGGTGGGTGTGAGCAGGATTAAATCGGGCCGCTCTTCTTTGTCTTTGCGGGTAATGTTATCGACAACTTTTTCCTGGGAACCCCGTGCTAAAACATTGCGATCGACCACGCTAGCCGTCACGGGCGTAAAGTTGCGCTCCCGCTCTAGCATCGATCGCATCACATTGAAATAGTCATCCCCCAGGGGGGCGTGCATGATGGCATGGACGTTTTTGAATGAGCTGGCAATGCGTAGGGTGCCAATGTGGGCGGGGCCAGCGTACATCCAGTAGGCCAGTTTCATAGGGGTCTCCGTTGGGCGAGTTAGGTAGTGGGATCCCGATGAGGCAAATGGGGAACTTGTACCAAGGCCGATCGCGGCCAACGTCTTGCAGGAGAGCGAGTGGTGTCGGGTGACACAGGCTGAGGGGGCCGTTGCCTGCGGTCAACACTGGGGTGATGAAGTCCAGCGTAGGGTTGCTGTTGTGGGGTGATGAAGCCCAGGACAGCTCCGGCGGCTTTCCGGCAGTCTGATTCAGACCATCCGCATCATGCCAGAGAACCTTCTCAAAATTGCTCCAGGCTCCAAGGACGCAACATTTTTTAATGTGAAAGGGGGCGATCGCCCCGTTTGGGCCAGGGTTTTATCAATAATTTGCAACAAAGTCCGGCAATTGCTTCAACTTCGTCGAGAGTGGGGACAGCAAGGTAAGCCGTGGTCGGTTTGCATGGCTCGGTTTTGAGCTGCCTGTTGGGGGTGTCTCATGACTGTTCGGACCCCTATGAACCCGTAACTATTCAGGGGTCTACGAAGTTAGTAGGGTTTCAGCCCTTCGATCGGA
>JBMTWK010000633.1:0-2469 GCA_049452395.1 Prochlorothrix sp.
TTTGCTGAATACTTTAACCAGCTTAGCCCCATCCTGTAAAGCAAACTTTACGATCGATCACCGTCCCCCCCAACCCGATCGATCGCCCCCCCCACGCTGGCCCGCAACTGGGTCACCCACTCCGCCCCAAACTCCCGCGCCAACTGCTTTAGGCTCACCCCCTCCCGGAGCCGCAGCCCCAGCATCAACGTATCTAAGAAGCGATCGAGCTTCAATTCCTGGGGATTTAACCCTTGGGGAAGATACCAGGGGATTTTTTCTAGTGCTTGGTTGCTCTTGCGGCTGCTATCGTGGTCAATCTCGTGGTTACTCCCTGGGTCGTGAGCCACTAATTCCCTAACCCAGGTTTGATAGGCTTGGCTGTAGCGGGGGCGGCTGTAGCGGTGGCCGTTGAGATAGCTGGCTGCTCCCATCCCAAAGCCGTAATAGCTTTGATTCTGCCAATAAACCCGATTATGACGGCACTGGAACCCCGGTTTGGCATAGTTTGAAACTTCATAGTGGTCATAGCCCGCCTGGGTGAGAGTTTTCTGGGCGATGCGATAGAACTGGGCTGTGGTTGTGTCGGAGGGGAGGGGAGACTGGCCCGGTTGATAGCGTTTGCCGAAGACGGTGGGGGCTTCGAGGGTGAGGTCGTAGATGGACAGGTGGGTGGGGGCGAGGCCGATCGCCCGCTGTAGGGATGCTTGCCATTGATCCAGGGTTTGATGGGGTAGGCCGGAAATCAGGTCTAAGCTCCAGTTTTCTACCCCTGCGGCTTGGAGTGCTCCCACGGCTGCTTCAATGTCCGCAAGTCGGTGAAAACGGCCACAGGCTTCCAGGAGATCATCCTCAAAGGCTTGTACCCCCAAGCTAAAGCGATTGATCCCTGCTGCTTGGTAGCCCTGGATTTGGGCCAAGCTAAAGGTACCGGGATCCACCTCGATCGAGCACTCCCCCGTTGCCGCTAATCCAAACCGGTCCCGCAACTGGGTGATCACCTGGGCGACTTGCTCCGGCAGTAACAAAGAGGGGGTGCCCCCGCCCAAAAAGAGGGATTGTAGAGGCTGGGTTTGGGGGTCGGCCAGGACGGGGGTGGATTGGATCTCCTGGGTGAGGGTGTCGAGGTAGGCGGCGATCGGGGCGAAATTTCCCCCATGGCGACGATCGCCCGTGACTTGGATCGGAAAATCGCAGTAGAAACAGCGGCGGCGGCAGAAGGGAATGTGGACATAGGCCGCTTGGGGCCTCAGGGCTAGGGCCGAGGCTGAATCCTGAACTTCAACAACTGCGATTCCCTCCCGTTGGGTTTGGGAAGGCAGACCGTATAATGAGGTTTGGTGATCTTTGCCCATTGGCTTGTCTCCGCGTTGATTTTTGACTTATTTTGGATCACTTGCCCCAGTAGATCGCCCTGGCTGAATTCATGCTTGATGCGTTTTTAATCCTTACCTTCATCCTATTGGGGATTGGTCTTGGTTTCTATGGCATAGACTTCCTCCCCATTTCGGTGCTGACCGAAGTGACCAACCTGGAGGGGTTGCGCTTGGTGACCGCTGGCTTTGGTGCCCTAATTTTTGGGGTTGTTGGCTTTGCGGTGCAGACCATTTATCGCCGCATTCAGCAGCAGGTGCGATCGTTGCCGCCCGACGTGATCTTGAGCCGTGCCGTCGGTCTGGTCATTGGCCTCTTGATCGCCAACTTGATCCTAGCTCCCATCTTGCTGCTGCCCATTTCGCCGGAATTTGGCTTTATTAAGCCCCTCGCTGCCGTTGTCAGCAGTTTGATCTTTGGGGTGTCTGGCGTGAACCTAGCCGATGCCCATGGCCGTAGCCTGATCCGGCTGATTAACCCCAACTCCCTGGAAACGTCTCTGGTTGCTGAAGGTACCCTCAAGCCTGCGACAACCAAGGTGCTGGACACCAGTTGTATTATTGACGGTCGTTTCCAAGAGCTAATCGATACGGGCTTTTTGGAGGGCCAAATTTTGGTGCCCCAGTTTGTGCTGCAAGAGCTGCAACAGGTGGCCGATGCCTCCAATGATCAAAAGCGGATGCGGGGTCGGCGGGGGCTGGATATTCTCAACCAAGTGCGGGAGTCCTATCCCAACCGCATTGTGATTGACAGCGCCAACTATGACGATATTTCGACGGTGGATGCCAAACTGATTCGCCTTGCCCAGGATATTAACGGCATTCTCTTGACCAATGACTTTAATCTCAGTAAAGTCGCGAATTTTCAGAGTGTTCCGGTCCTGAACGTCAACAGTCTTGCCCAGGCGCTGCGTCCCAACTATTTGCCCGGAGATAGTCTACACCTCAAGATTCTCAAGGAAGGGAAGGAAAATTCCCAGGGCGTGGGCTATCTGGACGATGGCACGATGGTGGTGGTGGAAGAGGGCCGCAGCTATATCGGTAAGGATCTAGAGGTGGTTGTGACCGGTGCTCTCCAAACCTCTGCTGGTCGGATGATTTTTGCCCGCCCTGATGA
>JBMTWK010000634.1:0-2468 GCA_049452395.1 Prochlorothrix sp.
CCAAGAAGCCGATCGTCGCAGTCAAGAGGTCGATCGGCAACTGCAAGAACTGAGCGCAGAAACCGATCGCAAGCTCCAGGAATTTGCCCAAGAGGCCGATCGCCGCAGTCGCGAGGTCGATCGGCAACTGAAAGAGCTAGGGCGACAAATTGGGGGGTTGGGGGCTAAATTTGGGAGCTTTACCGAGGGCATGGCCTATCCTTCTATGTCACGGATTCTACAGGAGCAATTTGGTATGGACTGCGTGGGGCCAAGGGTGCGGCGGCGGCACAATGGCCAGGAAATAGAGATTGATGTCTTGGCCTATGCCAATGGCGATCGGCAGGCTGTGTATGTGGTAGAAGTCAAAAGTCACCCTAGGGAAGAGTCGATCGAGCAAATGCGGCGCTTATTGCAGCGATTTCCAGAGTTTTTCCCAGAACATCGGGATAAAGCCCTCTATGGCATTCTAGCGGCAGTGGATTTGTCGGCAGCAGTGCGGGATCAGTTTTTGGCGGAAGGGCTGTATGTGGCAAGGATTGAGGGTGAGGTTTTTGCCTTGGATGTGCCGGAGGGATTCCAAGCCCGATCGTGGGCTGAGTCGATCGAGGCATCAGCGTGACACTCCCCAGGGTGAAAAGAGCGAGACCCTCATGATGATTGAACCCAAAAAAGGGCAGATTTTCGGCATAGTTGCAAGTTAGCTATGTTTCCGGCGAAAAACTGCCCTTCAAGGGATTTAATAGCGTATTGTGGCTGATTGTGCTCCTGTTTGGAGGGAGCTAGCTAGGGGCGATCGGGATTGTAGCCCTAAAGGCATTTACCTCCGGCTCCCGAAGCCACCGCTGAACAGGGATGATCCGGCGCTGCATCCCCATTATCAACATAGGCCCGCACCCCTACGGTTTGAATCAGCGTGCGGCGGGTGAGGGGAAAGGCAACCTTGGTTGCGGCATTAACGTTGGCGATCCAGGCGTAATTATTGAGGCTAGGCCCATCACTAAAGGGTTGGGGGGTGAGGGCATGGACCAAGTGGGTACAGTTTTCGACGGTGGGCGTTCCGGGCAGGTCTTTGCGGGAACAGTTGCGATCGAAAATGGTGTTTTGGAGAATCACCCGACTGAGGGTAATGCCAGCGGGATAGATGGCCCCAGAGGTTTCATGGTTATTGGCATTATTCAGGGCAAAGGTGACCTGGTTCATTTGGGTGGTTGAGTTTGGTCCATTGGCCAACAGCACCGCCCCGCCCCCTGTCTCATTTAGAACCGGGTCAGGAACGCGCCCTGAGTTGTTCCCATAGAAGGTCACCTTGGTTAGGTTCACGTTGAGGGTGGCTCCCACGCCGCCGAGCCAAGCTGCCCCTCCCTCCTGATCCGCTGCGTTATTGGCGAACACCACATTATTAATTTGGGCCGTGGATGTCCCTCCCGTATGACTGAGGCGCAAGGCTCCGCCACTGCCAACCCCACTGCTGGTATTGATTAGGGCTTCGTTGTTGACGAGGGTTGAATTTTGCAGCACAAACCCTAAGCCATTGGCGAGGGACACAAAAACAGCACCCCCTTCATGCTGGGCTGAGTTGCCTGCGAAGCGACTGTTCTCGATGCGAATGGGCTGGGTTGGGGTGAGGGAACGAAAGGTGTAAATTGCGCCGCCAATGCCCAAAAAGCTGCTGTTGGCGCGGGAGCGATTGCCTTGGAAGGTGGAACCGCTGACCGTGAGGTCTGTAGCATTGGTGAAAATGGCTCCCCCTTGCTGACTTTGGTTATTGAGGAAGCGGCTGTTGGTGATGTTGACGCGCCCTTGGTAGTTGCCGCAGATGGCTCCGCCCCGCACTCCACTGTTGGCCGTAAAGGTGACGTTATTGACGGTTAGGGTGCCGAAGGTGACCAGCACTGCTCCCCCTTCACAGCTTAGGGAGGTGTTGCGGGTTGCGACTTTTCCCCGTGTTAGGGTCAGGTTTTTCAGGGTAAGGTTTTTGGTCGATCGCAGGATGCGGGTGCGATCTTGGCCGCTGAGGGTGAGTCCCGTTACGCCTGTCCCGTCAAAGGTTAAAGCCTTGGAGAGATTTAGCTCGGAACCGAGGTTAATGACGGTTCCTGCGGGAAAGTTAAAGGTGACGGTACCACCGTCGGGGGTTTGGGTGATGGCACTGCGTAGCCCGGTTTCGGTGCAGGTGGTCACGGGTACGGCTTGGGCGGGGGATAGGGTTGTGAGCAGGCTCGTGAGGGCGATCGACAGGCTACCCAACAGGAGTGGAACAGCAGGACGGGACAACGGGGACAGTTTCATAGGGGGCTAACGGCCATAGCAGGGCTGAGAGGATAGTTCTAGCTTACGGTCATTGTTTCGCTTTGCGCTGAGCCGATCGGGAAACCTCATGGGGATCAAGGCAGTAGATAGGCGCATAATCTACTCCCTTTAATCAAGCGATTTTGATGGCTTCAGGATTGCTGTGGGTTTAAATCGATCGAGGCCCGATCGATTCG
>JBMTWK010000635.1:0-2465 GCA_049452395.1 Prochlorothrix sp.
TCTGAATCAACTCTTGTCTTGCCCAGATGTATGACCAGACAGTTTCCCCTTTATGTACTGTTGACCACCCAAGTTGCTGTACAAGTTTTAGGGGTAATCAGCTTAGTTAGCTATTTGTCGTATCGTAGTGGCCAGATGGCAGTGGGGGAGGTGGCCCAAGAGTTAGTCGCTGAAGTGAGCCTCCGATTGTATGACTATCTTCAGCCTCGGCTCACGGCTCAACAACAGGCCGTTACTCAAATTAGGACAGTGGTGGAGTCTGGGGAATTAAATCTAGATAATCCTGACCAAATTCAAGACTACCTCTGGAAACAACTTCAGTTTTCCCCGTATCTGAATGATCTGTGCTTTCGAAATGAGCAAACAGAAGAACGATGCTATCGACGGATTAACTCGATTAGTATTCGCGATCGCGCTAATCAACTCTCATACCAGCCCCTTGAAATCGGTGATATTACGGTGACTCGGCTTGCTCCCTCTCCCACCGACCAGCGTTTAACCCGATACTATTACAGGGCAGATCAGGTGACGGGAACTCCTACCCGGCCCCTCCTCTATGCCTTCCCCATCGGAGAGACAGAACCTTATTGGTTTCGCTGGGCCAAAAGCAGCGGTCAACAGTCCTGGTCGCCGCCCTTTCCCTATCTGATTTCCTCTGCCTTTGTTGGTCTCGTTGCAACTGTTCCTTTCTACGACTCGGAAAAACAGTTCCAAGGCGTAGTCTATAGCGGCTTTGAACTTGCCAATTTCAGCGATTTTCTCCAGGATTTGAAATTTTCAGAGCGGGGGTACCTCTTGATCTTTGATGGGGCGGGGCACCTGTTGGCCACCTCAGATCCCCAGTCCGTTGATCTCAAACGATTCGCTGAGGCGGGGGATGTGCCCCAAATCCAAGACAACCCGAACCCCACAATGCGGGTACTCACAGATCATCTCTTAGCACGCTACGGCAATCTATCTGGCCTCCGGCAGCAGTTTCAGACCCAGCCCGACCTCGGTTGGGTGGAAACCATCGCGGGCGATCGCCACTACGTCCACCTAACCCGCTACCAGGACGACTACGGCTTGGATTGGTTTATTGTGGCCATGATGCCGGAGTCGCAGATTACCGCAGCTTTACACGCAAACCTGCGGCGCTTAATTTGGCTGAGCGGGGGGGTGCTGCTGGGATCGATCGGCCTCAGTGCCTGGAGTTCCCGCCGGATGATTCGATCGCTCTCGGAGCTAACCCACTCCACCCAAAAGCTAGCCCAAGGCAACTTTCAGGTTCCCATCCGACCCTCCCAAATTCAGGAGGTGGCCACCCTGACCCAAGCCTTCAAAACCATGGCCGCAGAACTGGAGCAAGCCGAGCAACTGCGCCAAGACTACCAGAACGCCCTGAAGCAGGAAGTCGCCGAAAAAACCGCTGCCCTCCAGGAAGCCCAGGAAATTGCCCAAATTGGCAGTTGGTCCTTGGATCTAGAGCACACAGTCATCACCGGATCCCCGGAATTGTTCCGTCTCTTTGGCTTGGACCCCAGCCTCGGCACAATCGACTATTTAACGATGCTTAGGTTAATCCATCCCGACGATCGGCCCTCCGTAGCCACTGCGATTCAGCAGACGATCGAGGCCGGGGGCTTTTATGTTGTGGACTATCGGGCACGGCAACCCGACGGCAGCTACCGCTACCACGAAGGGCGAGGACGGCGGGAGCGGGGCGAAGACAAAACCGTGAAGTGGCTTGTGGGGACGGCCAAGGATATTACCGATCGCAAAGTTGCTGAGCAAGCCCTATTTCAAGCTAAAGAAACGGCTGAAATGGCCAAAAAAACGGCTGAAGAGGCTACGGAAACAAAAAGTAGCTTTTTAGCCAGCATGAGCCACGAAATTCGGACCCCCATGAACGGGGTCTTGGGGATGTTGGAGTTGCTCCAAAAAACCAACCTAGACGAACAACAGCGCTTCCAAACCCACCTCGCCCAGTCCAGTGCTGTGTCTCTACTGGCCTTAATTGACGATATTTTGGACTTTTCCAAGATTGAGGCCGGAAAGCTAGAACTAGAGCAGATTGAGTTTAATCTGTACGACTGCATTAGTGCCACTGTGCAAGCCCTAGCTATGAAGGCAGAGGAAAAAGGTCTGAGCCTGGTCCTAGACCTGAGCCAGGTGACCTTTAGTCAGGTTATTGGGGATCCGGTGCGACTGCGGCAGATTTTAACCAATTTAATTGGTAATGCCCTCAAGTTTACGGACAGGGGGGAGATTGTGGTGCGGGGTCAGTGGTTGCAGGGGGAAGACGGCGACTGGTTCCAGGGCAGTGTGCAGGATACGGGCATTGGGATTCCCGCCGATCGCCAAGCCGATTTATTTACAGCCTTTAGCCAAGTCAGCACCAGTACAACCCGGCAGTATGGGGGCACGGGCCTAGGACTGGCGATCGTCCAGCAAATTTGCCAGCAAATGGGCGGTGATATCCAGGT
>JBMTWK010000636.1:0-2463 GCA_049452395.1 Prochlorothrix sp.
AAAGGTAGGGACACTCCCTACCTTTTCTTCCTGACATTAGTCAAAACTCCAGTCAATAATGGACCTATGTAGGGGAGTAAGTTCCTAGGGGTTCAAGGTATCCCGGCTGAACTTCTGCCTCTTTAACTTCTGCATCTTTCATCAATCAGTACTCTGGCGGACCGTCCCGTGACTCAAACCCATCCCCACTCCCCCCTGCCTACCCCCGCCCGTCCCCGTGTGGCCGTGATTGGAGCCGGTAAAGTGGGCAGTACGCTAACCCAGCGGCTGGCGGAAAAGCAAATTGCCGATGTGATCCTGTTGGATGTGGTGCCGGGACTGCCCCAGGGCATTGCCTTAGATTTGACGGAGGCGCGGGGAGTTGAACGCCATGATTTTGAAATTGCGGGCACCAACGACTATGGCGATCTGCGGGCGATCGATGTCGTCGTCATCACCGCAGGAAAGCCGCGCCAACCGGGGATGAGCCGGGATGATCTGCTGGAAATTAATGGCAAAATCGTCGCCCAAGCCGCCCAAAACGCGATCGCCAACTCCCCCCAAGCCATTATTTTGGTGGTCACCAATCCCCTCGACACCATGACCTACCTCGCCCAAAAGGCCACAGGTCTGCCCCACCATCGGGTACTGGGCATGGCGGGGGTGCTGGATTCAGCCCGCTTCCAGACCTTCATTGCCATGGAGTTGGGGGTGTCGGTGCTGGATGTCAGCACCATGGTGCTGGGTACCCACGGAGATTCCATGGTGCCGCTGCCCCGCTTCTGTACGGTCAACGGCATTGCCATCACAGAGTTGATGGATTCGGCCACGATCGATCGCCTTGTCCACCGCACCCGTTTTGCAGGGGGAGAAATTGTGGACCTGATGAAAACGGGCGGAGCGTTCTATGCTCCTGCTTCGGCGGCAGCGCTGATGGTGGAAGCCATTTTGAACGATCGCCACCGCATTATTCCCGCAGCCTGCTATCTCCAGGGTGAGTATGGCCTCAAGGATTTGTATTTGGGGGTGCCCTGCCGCTTAGGCCGATCGGGGGTGCAGGAAATTATTCAATTACAACTGACCGACGAAGAACAAGCCAGTTTAATTGAAGCCGCCAAGGTCATTGCCCAACAGATCGATCGGGTCCAAACCCTAGAATTTTAGCTTGTTTAGATTTTATTAAGGTTTGTGTGGAGAGCCAGAAACCCCGTCCCCCTAGCCCCTACACTCAAAACTAGAGGGGACTTAATACCATTGACCACGCACCACCATGAACGCAGCGCTACACCGAGGGGTTGCCCCAGAATCCTTACACCAGCTTCAGGCAGACCTGTTGAGCCTCTTGCAAGACCTACCCGATCACCAGCACGGTCCCCTCATTGCCCAAACCCTGGAAACCCTAGTCCGCATTGCCCACACCGAGACCGATCGCCTCGACTGGAAAATTCTCGTCGGCTCTCTCCAGGACATGCAGCGGGCCTTTGAAATCTTCCACCCCTACCGCCACACCCGCAAAATCGCCATTTTCGGCTCTGCCCGCACCCTCGCCAGCGAACCAGAGTACCAAATGGCCCAATCTGTCGCCCGTTGCATGAGTCAGCAGGGCTTTATGGTCATGACCGGGGCCGGAGGGGGCATTATGGAGGCCGCTAACCAGGGAGCCGGTCGATCGGCCTCCTTTGGCTTAAACGTCCACCTACCCTTTGAGCAAACTGCGAACCCTTTTATCGAGGGAGACAGCAAACTGCTCCAGTTTAAGTACTTTTTCACCCGTAAGCTTTTCTTTCTGCGGGAAACCGACGGGGTAATCGTCTTTCCGGGGGGATTTGGCACCCTAGATGAAGCCTTTGAATGCCTCACCTTGACCCAAACCGGAAAATTCGGACCCGCGCCGATCGTCCTCGTCGATCACCCCGGTGGCCACTACTGGCAAGACTGGGACCACTATGTGCGCCAGCAACTCGTCAAAAAACACCTCATTAGTCCCGAAGACCCCAGCCTCTATACCCTCACCGATCGCCTCGACATCGCCTGTGGAGCCATCACCCACTTTTACCGCGTCTACCACTCCAGCCGCTACGTCAAGGATCAGCTCGTGATTCGCCTTAAGGTGGAGCTATCCGATGGGGATGTGGAAACTTTGACCGATCGCTTTAGCGATATCCTCACCCACGATCGCATTCGCAAGAGTACCGCCCTCCCCGCAGAACTCGGCGATGAAACCGAAGCTTTGCCCCGTTTGGTGTTGTATTTCAATCAACGGAGTGTGGGGCGGCTGTACCAAATGCTAGAGCAAATTAACCACATGGGATCCCTAACCCCCGAACAAATTCACCCCGAACACAAATAATCTCGATCGAATCCATCCCCTCGTGATTATCCGAGTAGACCAAGGCATAAGTTTTACACCTCGTAGTGTGAGCGTCTCACTCACGACGCGGGCAAGATGCCCGCACTGGAAAGGGGATGGGAATTTTCGCCATG
>JBMTWK010000637.1:0-2458 GCA_049452395.1 Prochlorothrix sp.
AGAAACCGGGGTTCTCGATCCCCGGAGTTAATTTTCGCGGGGGCACAGAACCCTGGTTTCTGTCGCTTAAGCTTCAAAATTCTGGTCTAGGGCGCATAAGAAACCAGGGTTCTTGATTTTTCCCTATTTTCAAGCCTTGCCTGGTTCCTATACTCCGGCGTGGGAACCCCTAAGCAGACGCGACCGCGTCCTGAACGAGAGTTAATCTAGGACTCGACGCAGAGCGTCAGGGGAGGCATTCCCACGCAGAGCGAGGGAACGAGGGGAAAAATCCCCATAAACAACCGTAGGGGCGGTTTTACCCCTGAAAACTCTGCCACCCACCCCAAAATCCCCAAAACCCGCCCTCTTTTATTCAAAATCACCGCGCATCACAACACCCCAGGGCAGGTTTATCTAAATTTCCTGTCAGCCTGCGAAATTCTGCACAAAACCTGCCCCTACACCAGACATCAACCCATTGTTCCCCAAAGCACCCCACAGGAACCCAGCCTACAGAAGGTACAGTACCATAGGGGAGCAGTTGCACAGGCTAAGTGAGTTATGGCTTTCAGTGCCTTCAAAAACCTAGGGGAAACCGTCAAAGCCTTACAGGTCGTGTACCAAGAAGACAACTTTCTAGAGCCGCTACCCTTCCCCATTTCTGAGTACTTTCAGGAGGATTTGCAGCTAACCCTGACTGATGGCGTGGTAGATAACTCAGAAGCGGCGATTTGCGAGAATTTAGTCTACCCAGTCTTAAAAGAGGTCTGGAAAGCCTATCGCTCCCATTTACTGATCTGGAGTCAGCAATTTTTGCAGTGTGATGAAGTCCTCAGTGGCTTTCCGGAATATATTATTGCCCGTCGATCGCCCCTGGGGAAGGTTGTTTTTGATCAGCCCTACTTGATTTTGGTGGAAGCAAAGCAGGATAACTTTGATGCAGGTTGGGGGCAATGTTTGGCGGAAATGGTGGCCGCCGATCGCCTCAATGCGGGGGAGTCCTGGACGATTTTTGGGCTAGTGACCAACGGCGATCGCTGGCAGTTTGCCAAGCTAGAGGGCCAGCAGTTTGTGCGCCATCGCCAGTTCTATAGTTTGCAAAATCTAGAGGAATTGTTTGCTATCCTGAATCGGGTGTTTCAAACCTGCGAACAACAGCTACGATCGCGGGAGCTGCTCTTAAATCGCTGATCATTGCCAAGATAAACCAAATCAGTAGGGGCAATCCCCCCGTGGTTGCCCTAATTTTGGACGGTAGGGGCAATCCCCCCGTGGTTGCCCTGGTTTTGGACGAAGAGGGTCGGCACGGGGGCACGACCCCTACCCATAATTCTTCTAAAGTGAGATGATCTCCTTGATTCCGCCTTCCCTGACTCTATTAACTCCTTATTCCTAAACCCTACACCATGACCCTCTCCCCCAACCTCCTCAGCCCCGTCACCCTCGGCGACCTCAGCCTCAAAAACCGCGTTGTTCTCGCCCCTCTCACCCGTGCGCGGGCTGGCGTTGAACGGCTCCCCAACGCCCTCATGGCGGACTATTACCGACAGCGGGCCTCGGCGGGTTTGTTAATCAGTGAAGCAACCGTAGTCTCCAAGCAAGGGATTGGCTGGCCCAATACACCGGGAATTTACAGCGATACCCAGGCTGAAGCTTGGAAAACCGTCACCGATGCGGTCCATGGGGCGGGTGGCTTAATGGTGCTGCAACTGTGGCACTGTGGCCGCGCTTCCCACAGCTACTTCCAGGAAGGCAACCAGCCCCCCGTCGCACCGTCGGCGATCGCCATCAACGGCGATGGAGTCCATACCCCAGAAGGGAAATTACCCCATGAAGTGCCCCATGCCCTGACGATCGCGGAAATTCAGGCCACGATCGAGGACTATCGCCAAGCCGCAGCCCGTGCCAAGGCGGCAGGTTTTGATGGAGTAGAAGTCCATGGGGCTAACGGCTACTTGATTGATGAGTTTTTGCAGTCCAAAACCAACCAGCGGGAAGACGAGTACGGCGGCAGCATCGGCAACCGCTATCGCTTTTTGCAAGAAGTCCTAGAGGCTGTTCTGACGGAGTGGCCTGCGGCACGGGTTGGTGTCCGTTTATCGCCCAATGGGGTCTTTAACGACATGGGATCGCCGGATTACCGCGAAACCTTCACCACCGTCGCCCAGAAGCTCAATTCCTACGGCTTAGCCTATCTGCATATCATGGATGGCCTCGCCTTTGGCTTCCATGAACTGGGGGAGCCAATGACCTTGGCGGACTTCCGGGCAGTGTATGACCATCCGCTGATGGGCAATTGTGGTTATACCCAGGAGACCGCTGAGGGGGCGATCGCCGCCGGTCAAGCAGACTGTATCGCCTTCGGTCGGCCCTATATCAGCAATCCCGACTTAGTGGAGCGCTTCGCCCAGGGTTGGCCGCTAGCGGAAGGGAATATGGAGACGTGGTATGGCGGCGAGGCAGTGGGCTACACCGA
>JBMTWK010000638.1:0-2457 GCA_049452395.1 Prochlorothrix sp.
GTGAAGGCTAGAGGTCGGCGCTCGATCGGGACGGGGGCTTAGATTAGCCTGAGGTTGGGGTGATTCTGACGGTAGAGAAATTAAAGCATAGTAAACCTGGGGCCGACCTTCATGGGCGGGGCGACCCAGCACCCCCACATTGCACCAAAACCCTGGGAAAGAGGGGACGCTGTGGGAAGAGGGGACGTTTTCGGAAAATTCGGGGTCTTGGGCAGATCTCGCGCCTTGGGCAGATCCAGCGCTTTGAGACGGTATCGATCGTAGCCAGGGCAAGCCGGAATGGGTGGCACAGATGCTCTGTACCTTGTGCTGCTGCAACCAAGCCTGAATTTTGGCATTTTCGGTGCTAGATTCCCAGACAAATTCATTGACCCGATCGGGGCTGCCATGGCACAGCAGCAGGGCAAAACCGGGGCGATCGACCCACTCCAACCGCAGCAGGGGCGGCAGCTCCCGCAACCACTGGCGGTGGCGATCGGCGGTGTGGCTAAGGGTGTAGTCATAGCTAATTTGGGCATAGCGGCGATCGGCCTCGTCTTCATAGCCACAACCGCACTCCGGCTCCCCATGGCCCACCGCATAGTCATAATTGCCCTGAAGGCAGACCACCCCCGCATCTCGCAGTAAATCCAACGTGCGATCGGGCCAAGGCCCAAAGCCCCCCATATCTCCCAAACAAAATCGGTACGGCACCCCCGCAGTTGCCGCTAAAAATGCCTCCACCGCCCCAAAGTTGCTATACGGCCCCCCACACAGGGCAATTTGGGTACAGTCAGCCGGAAGGGTTAAGGTTGGGGTAGCCATGGCAGATGCAGGACAGGCAGAATTAGGACAGGCAGAATTAGGACGGCCATTGCTCAGCGGGGACTGGATAAAGGCAGGGACGGGCCGATCGCAAAGTCCCCAAGGTTCAGATTACCCTGGGGACTGAGACTTAGGGTATAACCCCTAGCGTGTGTGTAAGGATGACGATCGCGCAGACTGAACTAGCACAGACTGAACTAGCGCAGGCTGATGAGGATATCTTCGATCGAAGCCAACTTTTCATCCGGCACGGGATTGCCCCGCAGTTCCCCGGCAATTTGCTCCAAAATATCGGCCACCACCACAAAGGAGGTATTGGCGGCCAAGGCGATCGCGTCTTCATCGCTAAGGGAGCGGACCGTCTCGTTATGGGTAGTTACAGTCTCAACCACAGTGCCCCCTACGCTTGGCTCATAAACCACCTCCGGCTGGGTTGTGCTAGCTGCTGTCGTGTCAGTCTCAGCTTGTGCCACGAGAGTGCCCCCTGGCTGATCCAAGGCCCGTAACTCACCGCTCAGGGCTTCCAAATTTGCCGCAATCAGCAACCCCTGGCTTGGGGGGAAGCTGCTGGATGCATTCAGGGCCGCTAGAACCACATTCAATTGATCGAGTAGAACCTCAATGCGGGCCGCACGGGCTGGGTCTGTTTGTTGCAGCAGGGCGATCGCCGATGCCAAGACATCCCCAAGGGTTGCGCCATCAGCGAATTGAGCCAAGACATCAACATCGTTAACGGTGTACTTGGCAATCTGGAGGCGAACTTCGCCCCGAAACCGCTCCAACATTAAGTTAACTTGGGAGTCCGGCAATGTAATGGTGATTAAACGACCATTGTCCGAAACAGTGGCACGGGCACCTCGGATTTGGTTGGTGAGGCGCTGAATGAGGCCAATAATATTGTTGGGACCAAAGGTATCCCCAATATTGGAGCTGTCCGGGGTTTCGACGGACTCAGAGCCGGAATAGGCTGGGAACGAGAGGAAGCCCGTCAGGCAGAGTGCCAGACCCGAAGAGGCTAAGATTTTGCGGATAGTCATGAATGAATTGCCCACACAATACAAACTAAGGACAGGTAAAGCGCTGGGGATGTTGCTGGCAGGATGATCTGCTTTGAAGATTGCGCTTGAGATGTCGCGCCTGAAAGATGCGCTTAAGATATCGCACTGGGTTGACTAGAACGAGAAGCCAAAGCCTCCATTCATCAGGAACCGGACACCGTTGCCGCGATTGTTGGTGACATCACCGGCTCCCAAGGTCAGGGTGAAGGGAATGTCTTGGAAGGGGGCGGCGGAGATCCCCATATTGAGCTGGTTACCGGTCCAGGAATTGACCAAAGAAAGCTGGGGCAGAACCCGCAGCCCGACACTGCCGAAAAAGTTGGGATCGTTGCTGCCTGCGTCGATCGCCCCCGTCGATCGAAACGAGCCAGTTCCAAGCCCTGCTGTTACGGTTAGGGGGAGGGGATTAGCGGTGCCGGGGCGCAGATCAAAGGGTTTGGTGACCACCCCATAGACGGTTTCTTGGGCATCATTGGCATCGCCCCAGTCCAGGGCATTGGTCCAACCGGCAGCAATGCCGAGATTGCCCGCTTCTGGGAACAGTTTGTGGAATTTGAAGCCGATCGCCCCGCTGTCGCCAAAGCTGTCGCGCAAG
>JBMTWK010000639.1:0-2453 GCA_049452395.1 Prochlorothrix sp.
CACCCCTACAGCGGATTTTGCTGAACAACGATTAGCCTTTGGCCCCAAACCCCGATCAATCCCTGTTAGGCAGACTCCGGCTTGGGCATCGAGGACGGATGGATCAACAAATCAGCACTGGAGCGTTTTTCGACCATATCCTTCGTAATCAAGCAGCGCGTCACATCCTTACGGGACGGCAGCTCATACATCACATCCAGCATGATTTCCTCAACAATGCTGCGCAACGCCCGCGCACCCGTCTTGCGGCGATAGGCTTCCCGTGCGATCGCCCGCAGCGCCTCCGGACGAAACTCCAACTGCACATTATCCATCCGCATCAACTTTTGATACTGCTTCACCAACGCATCGCACGGCTCCACCAAAATCGCCGTTAACGCATCCTCATCCAACGGCTCCACCTGGGCCGTCACCGGCATCCGGCCAATAAACTCCGGAATTAGCCCAAACTTAACCAAATCCTCCGGCTCGGTTTGGCGCAGAATATTCGCCGATCGCCGTTCCCGCGACTGGGGATCATTACCCTGAACAAAGCCGATCGACTTCTTGCCCGTGCGCCGTTCCACCACCTTATCCAGGCCCACAAAAGCACCACCACAGACAAAAAGAATATTGCGGGTATCAATTTGAATGCAATCTTGGTAGGGATGCTTACGCCCACCCTGGGGAGGCACATTGGCGATCGTCCCCTCCAGCATCTTCAACAGGGCCTGCTGGACCCCTTCCCCAGACACATCCCGTGTAATCGACGGATTCTCGCTCTTCCGGGCAATCTTATCAATTTCGTCAATATAAATAATGCCGCGCTGGGCCTCTTCCACATCCAGATCGGCCACCTGCAACAGCCGCAGCAGAATATTTTCCACATCCTCACCCACATAGCCCGCTTCCGTCAGGGTTGTGGCATCGGCGACCGCAAAGGGCACATCCAACAGCTTGGCTAAACTCTGGGCCAGCAGGGTCTTACCGCAACCCGTGGGACCAATCAGCAGAATATTGGACTTTTGCAGATCAATCTGGTCCTCATCATCCTTGCCACTGATCTGCTCTAGATAGCTCAGGCGCTTGTAGTGGTTATACACCGCAACGGAAAGAACCTTCTTCGCCTCATGCTGCCCAATCACATGGGAATCCAAATACTTTTTGATTTCCTGGGGCTTGGGGATTTGGGCCATGGTAATCGGCGAAGACCGCGTTTTGCGCTTCTCCGGGGGAGCCTCGCGGCGGGGAGCCGTTGGGTTAGGCGCGGCCCCCGAATCAAACAGTTCTTCGTCTAGGATCTCATTGCAGAGATCCACACATTCATCGCAGATGTAGACTCCCGGCCCCGCAATTAGTTTGCGAACCTGTTCCTGGGACTTGCCACAGAAGGAACATTTCAAATGGGAGTCGTACTTAGACATAGCTGCCTCTTAGCTGACTACAGCAATAGGGTTGGTGGAGGTGGTGGTGCCCGGTTTGGTCAGCACTCGATCGATCAGGCCATATTCACGGGCTTCTTCAGCAGACATAAAGAAATCCCGCTCGGTGTCGGCTTCGATGCGCTCTAAGGGCTGGCCGGTATGTTCTGCGAGTAGCTCATTGAGCTTGCTCTTGTGGTACAGAATTTCCTTAGCTTGGATCTCAATGTCCACCGCTTGACCTTGGGCACCGCCCAGGGGTTGGTGAATCATAATCCGAGAACTGGGCAAGGACAGGCGTTTACCCTGCGTCCCACCAGACAGGAGGAACGCCCCCATACTAGCAGCTAGACCAAAACAAATGGTGACGACATCGGGAGCAATTTGCTGCATGGTGTCATAGATGGCCATTCCAGCAGTCACGGAGCCACCCGGAGAGTTGATGTAGAGCTGGACATCTTTTTCGGGATCGTCAGCTTCTAAGAACAAAAGCTGGGCCACGATGGAGTCGGCTACGTTGTCGTCAACCTGGGTTCCCAGGAAAACAATCCGCTCCCGCAGCAGTCGAGAGTAGATGTCGAAGGCACGCTCCCCTCGCCCCGACTGCTCGACCACCGTGGGCACAATGCCCGTGGGGGAGAGGGAAGCCAGAATTTGACCCTGGGGGTTGAGGCTGGTGACAACCGGTCCCAGGGCTTGAGAATATAGCATTGAGTTGGATCGAGAAGTCAGCATACCTTGGCAATGTAACGGGGTTATGGGAAGGCTTCGGCTGGAATTTTGTCCAGTGTACAAGGTCATGCTAGGTCTGGGGGAAGTTTGCCCGGATTTTCTCCAGGGGAACCGGGCCGTTTGACCCTCGGTCCTAGCATGATACCTCCCATGGGTTCAATTATAGGGCACCTCAAAGACCCTAGGACTGGCGGGCGTTGGGACACCAGCCAAAGTTAGGACTCGCTTGCCGCTTCGTCGTCAGCCGCTGCTTCGTCATCAGCCGTTGCTTCGTCGTCAGCCAGGTCACTCGCCGCTTGGTAGTCCTCTAGGTCTGGGGTG
>JBMTWK010000640.1:0-2451 GCA_049452395.1 Prochlorothrix sp.
CCCACATTGAGCAGCATAGTACGATTGCGGTAGGGCTACGGCGGGGAACAGGGGAAGAGGAAGAAGTTGCTATGCGGCCAGTCCAGGAAAAGCCACGATCGGGGCAGTCCAGCAGCAAAACCGGGGCAAACAAGCCTCAGAAAGCTCCAAAACCTGCAAAAGCTCCCAAGGCTACAAAAGCTACTACAAAACCAACCCAGTCAGATCTAGGCCCAAAAGTTGAGGTTATGCCAGAGAATTCGCCTAAATCAAAGGCTCAGGAGTCTGAGCAGGGCAATCCAGAGCAGCAGCTTGATATTTTTGGATTTTAGCCCAGGGAGGAACGTCATGATTAGATCGAGACCAGTTACAGATAGCGTTGTGAACCACCCCGATCGGGTGCGGTGGTCGATCGAGGATTATCACCGGATGATTACAGCGGGAATTTTGCAAAATCGACGGGTTGAGCTACTAAATGGGGAGATTTTGACGATGGTTCCAGAAAGCCCGATGCATTACAACACGGCGAAGCGGGGCAGTCGCTATTTGGTGGATCAGTTGGGCGATCGGGCTGAGGTGCGGTTCAATGGGCCGGTGACCTTGGCCAATTCGGAACCGGAGCCGGATATTGCGATCGTGCGGGGGCCAGAATCCCGCTATGACACCCGGCATCCTCAACCGGAAGATATTTATTGGCTGATCGAGGTCTCCCAGAGCAGTTTTCAGCGAGATCTAGAGGTTAAAGGGCCACTCTATGCACTGGCGGGGATTCCAGAGTATTGGATCTTAAATCTGGCCGAAAAAGCCTTAGTCATCTGCCGCGATCCCCAGGAGGACTACGGTACAAAGCAGGTTTTGCAGGGGGGCACGGTGTCGCCCTTGGCATTTCCAGAGGTGGTGCTGGCGGTCGATCGGCTCTTGGGCTAGGAACCGAGATGATTTTCCGAAGTTCAACAGCCTTGAAGAGTTGACCCAAAAGAGTCGTAGGGGCAGGTTTTCGAGACAATTTCAGACACCAAGACCAAACTAAACCAAACCAAACCTGTCCTCTTATCTAAAAAAGGGCGGGTTTAGGTCGATAATCGCAATCCAGCAGAATTTTTGGCAAAAACCCGTCCCTACGAAAAATGGGTGATGCGGGTTTAGGTCGATAATCGCAATCCAGCAGAATTTTTGGCAAAAACCCGTCCCTACGAAAAATGGGTGCATCTAACAGACGTAGAGGCCGGGTCTCCCGACCCTCTTTCGTTATTCTCGGTTAACCGCAGGAATTCTGGAATAGGCGCGAAAACCACGCCCCTACGTTGGGTTAGAGACCAGGGCTAAAACAGGTTACATTGTCCCTGATGGCGCAGGAGGTGGTCACAGAGCACCAGAGCAACCATTGCCTCCACCATGGGCACCGCACGGGGCAAAACACAGGGATCATGGCGACCTTTGGCCGCTAGAACCGTTTCTTCGCCGGTATTGGTGACGGTTTTTTGCTCCTTGCGGATAGTGGCCGTGGGCTTAAAAGCAGCACGGAGGATAATATTTTCGCCGTTGGAAATGCCGCCCTGGGTGCCACCGGAGCGGTTGGTGCGGGTGCGCCAGTTGCCCTGGTCATCCTGGTAAAACTCATCATTGTGCTCACTGCCCTTGAGCAGCGTGCCCCCAAAGCCCGACCCCACTTCAAAGCCCTTAGAAGCGGGCAGAGACATTACACCCTTCGCCAGATCAGCCTCTAATTTATCGAAAACCGGCGATCCCAGCCCCTTGGGCACATTTCGAGCCACACATTCAACCACACCCCCGATCGAGTCGCCTTCATCGCGAATTTGCTCAATCAGGGCAATCATTTGCTCAGCCATCGCCGCATCGGGGCAGCGGACAATATTACTTTCAATTTGCTCTAAAGTGACTTTACTAGGGTCAATTTGGGCCTCTAGGTGCTGAATACGGCAAACATAGCCGAGAATTTCGACTCCAGCCACTTGTTTGAGGATTTTCTTGGCGATCGCCCCCGCAGCCACCCGACCGATCGTCTCCCGTGCCGAAGACCGACCGCCCCCTTGGTAGTTGCGGATGCCATATTTCGCGTCATAGGTCGCATCGGCGTGGGAAGGGCGATATTTCTGGACCATATCGTCATAGTCCTGGGGGCGCGTGTCTTGGTTGCGGACCAGGATGGTGATGGGGGTGCCGAGGGTTTGGCCCTTGAAGGTGCCGGAGAGAATTTCGCAGGTGTCGGTTTCTTTGCGGGGGGTGGTGATTTTGCTTTGGCCCGGTCGCCGCCGATCGAGTTCAAATTGGATTTCTTCTGGGGTAATCTCTAAGCGGGGGGGACAGCCATCAATGACGACCCCTACGCCGCCGCCGTGGGATTCGCCAAAGGTGGTAATGCGAAAGAGATGTCCGAAGGTGTTGCCCATGGTGTGTCTGGTGGGGGGTGGGTTAGGTCAGTCCTTGATTTTACCAGGGTGGGCGTAGGGT
>JBMTWK010000641.1:0-2451 GCA_049452395.1 Prochlorothrix sp.
CCCCACAGTACTTGGTGGGGGGCCAAGTAAAACAGCGACGTGGGCTGGGGCGCGGGGTTGGGTTGACTCACTCTGGCCGTGGGGGCCGAGGGTTGGGCGTTGGTCCAGTGATCGGGTTGTTTCTCGGTGCGATCGGCGGAGCGACGATCGCTGGGGTAACGATCGGCCCGGTTCTGTTCAGTCCAGGGATATTCGGTCGCGATCGAACGCTGGGTCTTGTCCTTAGCAATTGTATTGATTGGATTCCCAGCCCGATCGTCCCCAGGGTTCTCGCTGCTCCCCTGCTGTGCATTGGCCCAGTGCATATTGCTGACATCGACCACGATCGGCAGCACCAAAGAAGCCTGGACCCCCATGGCCCGCAAATACTCCAAGTGGCAGGGATCAACCAGGCGATAGTTAATGGTGGTGGAGTCGATCGCCGCGCCGGTTTCCGGCGAAATGAGGGGACTAATGCCGATTTCCTGGGTTTGGGTATTGACGATCGTGCGCTGGCGTTGACGCAGATACAGTTCCCGCGCAAAGAGGGGAACATCGTCGGCGGGAAAGTGTAGCCCCAGCAGAGACGGGAGGCGGTAGGTTACCCCAGGGGCGGCGGAAGCCTGATCGGGGAAGGGGGGTAGAGCGTCATTCAGGGCCGGGTGCGGGGCCGGACTGGGGGCATGGTCTGCAAAGACGGGCGTGCGGGCCTCAGCTTGCACAATGCCATGGCCATCGTCTTGGAACTGGTAAATTTTGACCCGATCGATCCCCAGGAAATTCCACACCTCTGTCACCGTTGTTGTCAAAATCGCTTCTAACTCTAGGGACTGGCGAATGCGGTTCGTGATGAGGTGGAGCTGGTGGGCTGAGGCCAGGGAGGGATGGGATGGCGATGACATGAACTATGGGGTCTGAGGGACAGGCAGTGGATTCTTGAGGGGCGCTGCATAAAGATGAAATGTGCCCCAAGAGTCTAGTCATCAAAACCAGACTTGCCCCAGGGGTCGATCCGTACTGTCCAAATTATAGGTTGCCCTTGGGCGATCGCCTTGTTCCTGCCCTGAATCGCGCTAGGCTGGAGAGACTACGACACGCTCAGGGGAGGTATCCAATGACAAACCATAGCTTTGCTCTTGTGGGTATTCTGCTGGGGTTGCCCCTTTGTACCCTACTGTTGTTCACGGTGATTAGTCTGGGGGAAATCCTCGGACGGTGGCTGTCGGGGGTTGGGGCCGATCGCTAGCTATTTTTGGGGTCGGAGTGCGGTTGCTGGGCTGGCCGAGGGTTGGGTCGGCGCTGGGGCGGTTGCAGGCGCTGTTGGTCCCGGACCCGATCGCGCTGGCTCTGGCGCTGCCAGTCTTGGCGGTCTTTTTCTCGCCGCGCCCGATCGAGTTCGGCTTGGGAGCGGGCCGGTTGGGGGTTGCCGCTGCCGTCGGAGCCGGGAACCGAGGAGTTGGGGCTACCTTGGCGGTTTTTGCGCAGCTTGGCCTGGTAGGCATGGGCGCGACCGTCTTGGAAGTGGGTTAGGCCGCTAAAACAGGCAATCCCCAGGTAAAACAGGCGTAAAAACCAAGTATTCAGCGCCAGCACCCCGATCATCTCTGGGCCAGACTGGCCGGTAATTTCCCCCAGCATTTTGCCAACGCGCTCCATGCCCAGGGACGCAACTTGGACTTGATCCGGCTCTAGGGGCAAGGTCGTATATTGGGCCGTGAAGCGGTAATAGCCCCAAACGCCGCTACCATGGATGGTTTGCTCCAGCCAGCGATCGGTCATGGCATGGGCCGCCCCATAGGTCAGTTCGTTGGCACTGCTGACCCCATTGACCCAGAGTTGATAGTGGAAGATGGTCCCGCTGAAAAACAGCAGCGGTAGCAAGACAATCAGCAGCCCATAGCCAACGCGATCGCTGGTTTGGGGGGAGAGCATCCGCGTCAGCAGCCCCAGCCCCATGCCCACGATCGCAAAGACAAGAATATTCAAAAATTCGACAACTTCTAAGCTACGGGCCATCCCCCCCAGCAGGGGTAAGGGGTAGAGTAGACGGTAGGCCAAGATCACGATCGCAGCCTTAGCAATCAAGGCCATGATGAACAGCAGAACTACCAGGATCCCATACAAGATCCAGTGCCGCGACGATCGGGAGGGGGCGGAGGGAAGGGGAGCGGCCATAGGCAGGAGGGCTGTGATGAAATGGACTAGCCAGTGTATCCACTAGGAAGGTCGCTTCTGTCAAGTCCTTGCCGGGGGCTAGGGGGCCAGGGGGCCAAAGCGATCGCGGTATTGCGCTAGTAAGGCTTCCAATTCAGCCCGCTTCTGTTGCTCGGCCTCTTGGGATTCCTTCAGTTCCCCAGGGGCCAGGAGTTTTGCGCCGGTATCGAGGCGGTAGAAGTGGATCAACTGATCGGCAACTTCCAGCCGTAGCCCCAGAACCTCACTTTGGAAATTCGGAATGGCTTGATACGCTTC
>JBMTWK010000642.1:0-2449 GCA_049452395.1 Prochlorothrix sp.
CGGGCCGATCGATCGCCGAAACCTGCGGCTCAGCATCTGTGCGATCGGTCCTAGGAACTATAAATGGGTGGTTTTAGGGTAATCACTGCGATTTGGCTGGATTTTGGCGAAGAACCGCTCCTGTGGTGATTCGATCGAACATAAGATATTGAAGAGGGCGAGTTTGGGGTGGTAACTGCAATTTACCGAATTTTTTGGCGAAGAACCGCTCCTGTGGTGATTCGATCGAACATAAGAATTGAAGAGGGCGGGTTTGGGGTGGTAACTGCAATTTACCGAATTTTTTGGCGAAAACCCGCCCCTACAGTAGTTTGATTGATTGAATGAATGAAGTCAGGTTTGGGGTAGTAACTGCGATTTGGCTGGATTTGAGCGAAAACCCTCCCCTACGTTGATTTGATTCTGGCAGCGGAAATGGGCGGGTTTGGTTTAATAGCTGCGATTCAGCAAGATTTTTGGCGAAAACCCGCCCCTACGTTGATTTGATTGGTCTTAGAATAGGAATAATATTGGCCCGTGATTAACTCACTGATACGGGGACTGTTTTTTCGGTCTGTAGGGCAAGGTTTGGGTCAGGTTGCCACGGTTTGCCTTGGACCACTAGGACACAGCAGGGCGCATGGTGAACTACATAGTTACTGACACTGCCGAACAAGACCTCTTGCATGGTCTGGTAGCCCCGGCGGCCAATGATAATCAAATCGGCTTGCCAGTCTTTGGCTACCTGACAAATCCACAGTCCTGGATTGCCCAAACCGGTGCAAAGGTGGGGGTTTAGGCCCAGTTGTTGGGCTTGGTGGCCGTAGTCTTGGAGCCAGCGCTGCGCTTCGGCTTCCTGCTGCTGGTGTTGGTGCTGTTGGCTTTCCCAAACCATGAGGGCAAGGTCTAGTTCCATGGCGCTGGTTTGGGCGATGCGATCGTCTTGGGCTGAGCCGGGGATACAGTGGGCAATTTGCCAGTCCGCTTGGCTTTGCTGCACTAGGGCGCAGGATTGGGCGAAAACGGTAGCAGCTTGCTGCGATCGGTCCAAAGCGGTCAGAATGCGTTGATAGGATGTCATCATAATCAATTTCCAAAGGAGTTTCAAAAGGTGTCGGTTCTGGCTGGCACTGGGGCGGGCTAGACCTGTGGTTATCCCCTGAGCCTATCCCCGTGCCGCTATCCTTTGAATATCCCTCACCCCCAGCCCTCTCCTAGGGCAGGAGAGGGGAGCCAGAGCGTTCAGGATTCTTTGAGGATGGCTAGGGGCGGTTGGGCTTGGAGGGATCCCAGGGGAGAGGGACTCGGTTGTGTGGGGTCTGGGTTTACGGGGTCTAGGTTTGTGGGGTTCTCGTCTGTTGCGCCTTGGCGGCTGGATTTGGCGAGATAAATGCCCATGAGAATCATGGCGAAGGCAATCCAGTTGAACAGGCTCAGGCGGTAACTATTCAGGGGTCTACGAAGTTAGTAGGGTTTCAGCCCTCCGATCGGAGTCTGAAGCAGCTCAAACCGTACCAATCCGGGATTTTCAGAGCCTGAAACCCGCATTCCTCCGTGACCCCCTGAATGCTTACGCTCAGGCGTTCCGCAAAGATAGCCCAAGCAACGAGGGCGGCGAGAACGGGATCGAGGAGCAAAATTACGCCGACCATGCTGGGGGAGAGGCTCTTAAGGCTAAAGGTTTGGAGACCTTGGCCGAGGATTTGACAAACTAGGGCGAGGCCGATGACGGCAAACCAACCGCTCCAGGAATGGGGCCAAAGGCAATCTTCCCACAGCAGCACAAGGGGTAGGCTTAGGATTGCGCCGACGGCACAGGACCAGGTGATGATGGTGGGGGTAGAATAGCGATGCCGCAGGCGTTCGATCGTCATTAAGTTGGCGGCGGATAAAATTGCAGACAGCAAAGCGGCAATATCCCCTTGGAGGCCAGCGGAGCTAAGTTCTAAGTCGCCGAGACCTAACCCGATCGCGCCAATTACAGTTAAGGCTAGCCCCATTAAAAAGCGCCGATCGAACTGTTCGTTAAAGAGTAGCCAAGCACCTAACGCGGTGAAAATGGGGGTGAGGTTGTGGAGAATGGTGGAGTTGGCTACGCCCGTTGTGAGGAGGGAAATGGCCCAAAGGATAATGCAGGCCCAAAATAAGCTGCCATTGATAATCAGAAGAATAATGTCCGATCGGGTGTAAATGGCTTGGGGAAGGGAGTTGGGCCGATCGAAGCTGTTGCTGGGGGAAGAGAGGGTTGGGCTGGGGGGAAAGAGTTGGGGGAAAGATTGGCGCAGTGATTGTCGCAGAAACTGAACAAGGCGCAGCAAAGATTGACCGCCAGCCGCCACAATAAAGGCAATCCAAAAGCGGTTAAAAACCGTCGCAAATGGCCCTAATTCCTGTTCACTGAGGCGAATGAAAATAGCGGCGAGGGACAGGGCACAAACTGCTGCCACCATGGAGGCTAGGGCCAGGGTAC
>JBMTWK010000643.1:0-2447 GCA_049452395.1 Prochlorothrix sp.
CCTTAGAAGATATCTTGGTAGGGGTCGTGCCCCCGTGCCGACCCTCTTCGGCCCCGATCTAAAGTTTTTGGGCAGGGCAACCACGGGGGGTTTGCCCCTAAGCGATGTTGGGTTTAGTTGTTTTTTGTTCTGGTTTTATTGGGGATGATGAGGGTTGCGACTGGGTAGGGCGATCGGACTGTTACCTAAAACAGGGTTAGGTGGGGATTTTTTAGATAAAAGCGGAACGAAGTACAACTACTAGAGCGTCCTCTGGGGGGCGATCGGGGGCAGGAACTGGGGGCTGATGGAGCCTTATCTTTCTCATCCTGGGATGCTTTATGAGAGCCTGGAACCCTTGCGGCTCTGTCCTAGCTGTCTACGATCGGCCCCTCTCCTTCGCCCGCTGTCCCTATCCCCATTGCTTGGACTGTAACGCTTAGCAGATTGACTGCTCTTTTTTTGTAAAGAAATATTTCTAATAATTATTACGCTTCTTTGCAGGCTATCGGTGTGAATACGGAGCGTGGTAACTTCTGAATTGTTAGCTCAAGTTATGTTAAGTGAGGATCGAGTTGTGAAAACCCTAGAACGTGCAGCCACCGCTCAACGGGAAGATTTCCGCGACTACGTTGCCCATCTCCAATTGCATATGAGCCTTCAGGCTCGCAACTTGGTACCCACCGTGACCCACACGTCCGACACCCGCTCTCAACTGCTCCACGAGACCCAAGCCCATTTAGAAAAGTTGGTTTCCCGTCAGCGCTACTAAGCTGCTTCAGATCGCCTATCTAGAGAGATCTCGCTTCAAGATTTGATCTCAAAGGCCATTTTTTTATTGATCCAAATTTTATTGCCCTCCTTTAAGAAAATAAACCCCCTACTGCCTGGGAACACGAGATGAGATCCAGATTTGGGTGTGTTCTGAGGGTCCAGTGAGGGGTTTTATTTTGCGGGGGGCTATGGGGGGGAAGCGGTTGTGCCGATCGGGCGATCGTGGCTTGTCCCCCTAGCGCCAGTTGCCGACCAGAACAAAAGCGGCCCAAAACGAAGGGTGACTGTAACGGCTGTTGTGGATTTGGCTGAGCTGGGCTTGGCGCAAGGCTTCGGCAAAGGAAGACGAACCCTGGGTGCTGATATTGCGGTAGAACTCCGTCATTAGCAGGGCGGTGGCCTCGTCGCTGACGGACCAGAGGCTGGCTAGGGTGCTGCGGGCACCGGATTTGAGGGCAAAACCGGCAAGGCCCAAGGGGGCGCGATCGTCTCCGGCGGCAGTTTGGCAGGCACTGAGGACCAGGAGTTCGATCGGCGAGATGGCCCCGATTTTGCGGGGGGCTAGAATTTGGTCAAAGTCATCCAGGGTAATGCGATCGTCCCAGGCAAGCAAAAAGGTTTGATCGGGGTCAGAACTAAACTGGCCATGGGTGGCGACGTGGACCACGGAGAAAGGCTGTTGGTTGAGCTGTTGGGTGAAGGCGGTGCGGGTGAAGGCTTGATCCATCAAAACTTGGCTGTTGAGGGCCGAGGCCAAATAGTCTACTTCCTGGGCAACTCCGGGCAAGCTGTCAAAGCCCTCGCGGGCGATCGTGATGCCCACCCCCAACGCGGAAAGCTCCGATCGCTGACTGCTCTGGGGCAAAAGTTGCAACCCAGGGCTAAAGACCACGTTATAGTCCTCTAGCAAATAGTGTTTACCGTTGTGGAGAACCGCCATGGGAAGGCGGCGCAGGGGACTGTCGGGGATAAAGACGAGGGTTTCGGTGCTGCTGGCGGCCAATTCTGCCAAGGCGGGGCGAATGAGCCAGTCATAGAGGTTTTGGGACAGCCCTAGGTGAAGATCCCGTTGGTTTGGGTTCAGGATCAAGCTATAAAGCTGCTGAGCCGTTGTTTTTACGGTGTCGGCGCTGACGGCTTGGCGGTAGTGGAGGAGGGGATAGTGGGGGCGGGAGATGATGACTTCCAGGCGATCGGCCAAGACAATGGGATAAACGATCGCCGCTTTAGGGTCCAAATTGTCCAAGGCTACGGGCTGACTGTCCAAACAGGCTTCTCGGAAGTAGTTATCCAACTCCGCAATCTGCAAGGCTTCCATGACCTGCCGCGCTTGTTGTAAGTCGGCCTGGGTCAAGCTGGCCTGGGGATCCAGCAACAGGCTTACATAGTCTCGATAGAGGGGTTCCACGGTGTCCCGAAAGGTGAGCTGGACTTCGGGGTTGACGGTGAGCAGGTCCGATCGCAGCCGTTGGAGGGCTGTAAAGGCGGTTTGGTAGTGGTTGAGGGCGATCGATCGATCGCCCAGCACCGTTTCTGCTTGGGCTAACTGCCATGCCAAGGGCGCGATCAGATCCGGCGCATTGAGGGTTTGGGCCAAGGTCAAGCCTTCGGTGGCCACGGTTTCGACATCGTTCCACTGGCCTAAGAGCTGATTTACGAAGTCGCTGAAACGCAGTCATAGCAGGGGTTTTGCA
>JBMTWK010000644.1:0-2446 GCA_049452395.1 Prochlorothrix sp.
GGGATCGCCAATTTGCCATTTATTTAGAGGGCAGAGACAATCAAGTCCGGATACTTGCTAAGAGGGCGGATTTGGGGCATTGATCTGATTGGAGCAGGAATTTGAGCCAAAAACCCACCCCTACGGCGGATGTTCTTGGGTGGGGATGAGGAGACGGCGGAGGTTGACCAGTCCACTGCGGTTTAGGTGCAACTGGGTGATCGTGGCCCGTCCGATCGGGGTTAGTCCTTGGATTTGGGTATAGTCTTCGCTCCACTGGAAGTGATCAGCCCATTGATCTTGGCGAGGGTGATACAGAGGCGCTGGAGTCTGGCTTTGGGGATCTAGGGCTTCTGTGTGAGTATATTTACGATTATTACAGCCCTGACAGGCAAAAGCTAGATTATTCAGTTGATTACTCCCGCCTTTGGCGATCGGGTGGATGTGCTCCACGGCAAAGGAATCGGGGGAGTAGCGTTCTTGGGCTTGGCAATATTCACAGCAATAGTTAGCCCGTTCTGCCACCCGTTGCCGAGTTTTAGCACTAATTCGTGACTCCGGCATTGGATTTTGGGGCAAGGTCTAGTTCTTCTATCACATCCGCAATGGTTTGACCCCGATCGCGGGCAATCACGGATAGTGCTTGGAGGCGTTCAACGTTGAGGGCTTCGATGTGGTCAGAGAGACTGAGGAGGGTTTGGTGTTCAGTGGGGGTCAGCAAACCGCGATCGCGTTTGTCTTGGAGGCTGTGGTAATCGTCCCAGGGGAGGGCGGCAAGGCGCTGGGCGATCGGCTCCAGGGTGGCCAGTTCGGTGGGGGTGAGGGGTTGCCGGGGTTGGCCAATGTAGGTGATCAGTTGCAGGCTTTGGGCCAACAGTTGCAGGGCGTAGGTTTCAGGGGGCAGTCCCTGCTGGCGAGCGGCTTGTTGTAGTTGTTGTTCTAGGGCGCTGGGAATGGTGAGGTTTAGGGCCATAAACCGGAATGAGTGGAGGGGATAACCCTATTGTAGGCGGTAACCATAGGGGCCAAGTCTTCCGGCCCTCTTCAGAGATTTGCAGGAATCAAAGAGGGCACAAGGACCGCGCCCCTGCCAAAATTTTGGTAGCCCTTAAGCGCTGAACGTCAGCTTTTACGGATCCGTAACCTGGGTTAGCCAGATCCAGAACTGATTGCGGCGGGCCAGTTCGCGGTAGGGAATGGTGGTTTGGCCGATCGCCTTAAACAGCGGCGGTTGCAACCACTGGGGAAAAGCATCGTAGAGTTTGCCGTGGATTAAACTGCTGAGGCCGTAGAGGGTAGCGACCCATTTGGCTTTGGGGGACAGATCGCGGTTCAGAGAGGTAATGGCATGGCCTTCAGGGACTTGACGATCGGAATACTGCGGCAACACCCGATCGAGGCGATCGCCCTCCGCCCCTAGCAGTTCATCCAACACCAGCACATCGCCAAAGGCCGCTTGGCACCCCTGACCCAACCGGGAAGACATCCCATGGGCCGCATCCCCCAACAGCACCGCCTGACCGGGCAAATCATGGTAGCGGCTGCACTGGCTGGAGACAATGCTAGAGGGTTGCATCGCCCAAAGCTGCTGGCCTTGGTCCGGGGTAATTTCCAAACCGGGGAACCACTGGGCAATCTGGGTCGGCCAATCGGCGGGGGTGGTGACCGTGGGGGGATTGTCCCGGCTTTGGTCCGAGAGCTGATCCCAAAACAGCAGCAGACAATGGCGATCGGCGGCGGTGGGCAAAATGGCCCCAATTAAGGTATTGGGCCGATCGGCCCCCGCTTCCGGCGGTAGCGCATGGCGAGCAAAATAGCTGGTGCCCCCGGCAAAGTTGGCCAGTGGCTCTAGGGGCAGGACTTTCCACACCGCTGTGAAATAAGACTGCTCAAAATCAAAGCCCGATCGCGGCAAAAATGCCTGTCGCAAGCTGGAGTTAATGCCATCGGCCCCCACCAGCAAATCATAGCCCTGTTCAATCTCCGCCCCCTCCCCCGGCTCTGCCCAAGCGTCCTCTGCTCCAACCTGGATACTCACTTGATGCTGATGCAGGTCCACCCGGTGGGCACGGGCCTGGAAAATCACCCGCACCCGATCGCCCTGGGGATCAATCTGCGCTAACTGCTCCAACAAAACACGACAGAGGCGATCGCGCTGAATCAACACCATGGCCTCACCGGGGGGATAGTTGCGATCGAGCATCTGCCATTGCTGCTTTTTGGCGCTGTAAAAGCCGCTCCGGTTGACCTCTACCCCTTGGCTCACCACCGCTTCCCACAGGCCCGGAATCGTTTGGAGCGCTTCCCGCCCCCGCTTCATCAAACCCAAGGCAAAGGCCCGATCGCCGCTGCTGACCTGCCGGGGATCGGGCCGTTTTTCGTAAATCGTGATCTGGTAATGGGGCGATCGGTGGGCAAGGCGATTGGCTAGCAGTAGCCCCCCTGGACCTGCACCCAGGATGACAAC
>JBMTWK010000645.1:0-2443 GCA_049452395.1 Prochlorothrix sp.
CACCTCTTGGGTGGGATGGGCCTCTGGCCCGTCTAAAGTGGGATGGACCCGATGCACGCTCTCGATCGGGATATCCTCCCTCCCCATAACGGTTTGAATTCCCTCTTGGAGTTATACAGCCCCTTATTCGCGATCTTGCTGGTAGGGTTGGCCGGTTTTAAGGGCTGTAGCCGCTTTTTGTAGCTCTAAGCCTAGGTAACCCGCATGTTCTGCCTGAAGCATGGGGGAGTTTTGGCAAATATCCCGCAGCAGCTTGAGGGGATTTTTGCCGCGATAGGTTTGCACCACCTCGCCACTGCCGGAAGTCAGGTGACTCACAACAATTTCCGGCCCAGCAGCGGTATTTTCTAGCTCAATCAAAAAATTTCCAGCGGGATCGACAAAATCCCGGTTTTGGTGCAAGCGGGCATATTGGGTGGCAATCAGCCGATCGGCATTGTCCCAGGTGTCATCGTAAATATGGGCGCTCTGGCTAATGGTCATCAGCGGCCCCAAGCGCAGGTCATAGTCAGAGGTTTGGGCAATACGATCGCGGATGTGCTGCTGCAACGCCCGCAAACCCATGGCATTGGCAGGCCACGCGCTAAACATATCGTTGGAGCGAAACAGCGCCGTTAACGATAGCTCATTATCCACAACCCGCAGCCAAATATGGTTTAAACAGGGACTACCGCCCTTTTCATGGTCCTTTACATCCCACAGGCTCATCACTGCGCTAGCAGCATCAATTTCCCCAATTAACTTGGCGACCACTTGCTCAATTTGGTCCCGCCCAAACCACGATCGCAGCCGCTGCCCATAGGTATACTTCACCCCCTCCCGATAGGGGGCATCATCGAGGATTTGGGAGATATATTCTTGAATAAAGGGCCGATCGCAGGGCAAATAGTTCGGTTCTGGGAAGTAGAAGCCCTCTGGCTCCTCCGTAACCACGGCCACTAAATTAATTAACTCCTGCCAGTAGCCATCATAGCCCGTAGGCCGAATCGTTCCTGTGGTTTTAATGCGATGAATGAGGCGCACCCAGGTTTCGGCAATGGTTTTTCCTTCAAGGCGATGGCCATAGCGGGGACCGGGAAAAACCGTCGGTTGGGTTTCCTTAAGGGGGAAAAACTGCGGTTCAGGCCACTTTTCCGGTATTTCTAACTCCTTCAGCCGTTGGTTACAGGCTTTCACAGCGGCGATCGCTGCCGCCAGATCCGTCGTAAACCAAAACCGTACATTTTGGCGCACCTGCTCCAAGGCGGGGGCCGGAATTTCCGCCTCAATATAGCCCACCGCCCCACTCACCGACCCCGCCGCCGCCTCAATCACCCAGCAGTCCGCCCCGGTGTCCGTCTGCCCCGCCCGAAAGCCCTGCTCAAAAAAAACCCATAACCGCTCACCCCCCCCTGCATTGCGGTCCTCTTTGGTTGCACTCAGAATCACCAAATCCCGAACCTGGGGATTGGCCAACAGGTTCCGCAGCAACAAACTAATCCCCCGTGTGGGGCTATAAAGCTGGCCGATCGCGGCATATTCCCCCGGCTCTAGCTGTTTCGCCACACTTTGCCGCACCGTCCAGCCCGTCACAACCACAACCCTACCCTCACCCCGCAATACCTGGTTGGGTTTGTAGTGGGGCACATAGGGGGGAATCATAATTGGGAAAGGCACGAGTAGAGGTTAAAGGGGGCATGGGGAGGACTTAGTGAAGCCTGATAGAGAGCCGCTAGGACATTACCTTGTCAAGCCTTTCTGCTAACAATTTCTCAATCCAGGCATTGATACTCACTCCCTCTCGCTTTGCAGCCAGGAAGACTTTACGGTGAATATCAGGGTTAGTACGCAGATGCAGCTTGCCGGAAAAGGGCTTCTCAGGATCGCGCCCCAATTCAGCACAAAACTCTAGATAATCTTCTACGGAGTCTTGAAAAGCTTGACGGGCTTCCTCAACGGTCTCTCCTTGAAAGGTAATGACATCATTAATGTCGATCACCCGACCAAAGAGGATATTGGCTTCCAGATCCGCTTCAAGAACGCCGGAGTAGTCTTTATATTTCAATAATGCAGGCATAGGCTCAGAATAGATTCCAGAGTGAGGTCAATCCGCGTATTGAGAGATACGCCAAGGTGATGTCAGAAATAAAAGTTCAGTATTATAGGAGAGAGTAAGGCTAGGCTAGGCCCAGCCCAACATCAATATTTTGATTTTTAGGAAATAATTTGGGCTTTAATCAAGAACTCCTGAAGAGACTTGACAGCCCCCTTATCCATAACGCGCTCAGGATGGGGACGATGGAAGACCGCAACCAAATCATTTAAACAGACTCGGACTCGTGACCCCTTCCCTTCCCGGATGGTTGCACCTAACGCATACAGAAGCTTTTCCACCGCTTGCCACTCCAGATCCGATCGGGGTGGATGCTCAGCCACAGCTTCTAATACCTTGCGCTGCTTGTTA
>JBMTWK010000646.1:0-2442 GCA_049452395.1 Prochlorothrix sp.
TCTAAAGTGGGATACACCCGCATCTAAGATGTTCATGGTTTCATTTTCATGGTTTCATTGCGTCATTCAAGTGCCCTACAGTAAGATTTCTCGCAAAGGGGTCCCCTAGCAACGTTGCCCCTATCCGCCTACCCAACCCAGGACTACGCCCATGGCTACACCTGCTCTTGCTGACCTGAGCGCCCCCCCCAGCACAGTCACGCCCCTGCTGAAAGTTTCCGGTCTAAATGTCTATTACGGTGAGAGCCACATCTTGCGGGGTGTGGACCTTAGTGTCGCGCCGGGGCAAATGGTGTGTTTAATTGGCCGCAATGGGGTGGGTAAAACCACGCTGCTGAAGACGGTGATGGGCTTGCTGCAACCGCGCAGTGGTCAGATTGTGCTGGAGGGCAAAACGCTGGGCAGTCTTTCCCCCGATCGGCGTGCCCATTTAGGCATTGGCTATGTGCCCCAGGGGCGCGATATTATCCCCCGTCTGACGGTGCAAGAAAACCTCCTGCTGGGCTTGGAGTCGCTGCCGCCCCGTTTACGGCGCAATAAGGAGATTCCGGAGCAGATTTACGATCTTTTCCCGGTGCTGAAAACGATGTTGAACCGCATGGGGGGAGACCTGAGCGGCGGACAGCAGCAGCAGTTGGCGATCGCCCGTGCGATTATGAGCCAGCCCAAGTTACTGGTTTTGGATGAACCCACGGAGGGCATTCAACCGTCCATTATTTTAGAAATTGAGGCGGCAGTCCGGAAAATTATTGAAACCCAGGGCATTTCGGTCTTGTTAGTGGAGCAGCACTTACATTTTGTCCGCCAAGCGGATTGGTACTATGCCATGCAAAAGGGAGGTATCGTTGCCTCTGGTCCTACGCGCAACCTCAGCCAGGATGTGATCCAGCGCTTCCTAGCGGTGTGAGCGTTAGGCGCTTGGTTCCCTGGGTTGCTGACTCTGAGAACCATAGGGGCCAGGTTTTCTGGCCCTCCCTAAACCTCCCTAAATCTCGCTAAATTGCTTTAATCCTCTTTATATCCCCCCTTTATGACATGACTGAACCCTTAACGCCAGACCTTAACCCTCAAGCGGCTGATGCTCCCGTATCGGCCCTGAGCCATGCCCCTGACGAGGAGCGGGTGATGCAGATGTGTAACCATTCAGGGGGTCACGGAAGAATGCGGGTTTCAGGCTCTGAAAATCCTGGATTGGTATGGTTTGAGCTGCTTCGGACTCCGATCGAAGGGCTGAAACCCTACTAACTTCGTAGACCCCTGAATAGTTACTGCAGATGTTTCGTGAGATGGATGTGGATGGGAGTGGCTCGATCGAGGTTGAGGAATTGATTCACATGATGGGGGCGGATGGGATCGATGACTTAGCTGAAGAAGTTCGCAGCCTTTTTGAGCAATTGGACACAAATGGAGATGGTCGCCTCGATTTAGAGGAATTCCGGCGCTATATGCAGATGTTGTAACTTACACCAACCTGCTAAACTTGCCCTCTTTTGCCATCCTAGCGCAGCAGTCGATCGATCAGGCCATTGGCCTGGGACTCGTAGCCCCCGCCAAACAAATTGAAGTGATTGAGGATGTGGTAGAGGTTATAGAGGGGTTTGCGGCGATCGTAGCCCGCTGCTAGGGGCCATTCCTGTTGGTAACCTTGGTAGAAACTGGGCGAAAAGCCGCCAAATAGCTCCGTCATCGCTAGATCGACCTCACGATCGCCATAGTATGCCGCTGGATCGAAAATAACCGGCTCCCCCGATCGCAAAATTGAGCCATTGCCGCCCCATAGATCCCCATGGACTAAGCTCGGTTCCGGGTCATGACCGGCTAACAGATCCGGAATGCGATCGAGCAGTTCCTGGCCTTGGGGGAAGCGGCCCCCATTGCGGCGACCCAGTTTAAGCTGGTAGGCGATCCGTTTTTCAGCCCAGAATTCAACCCAGTCGGCGGTCCAGTCATTGAGTTGGGGGGTGGAGCCGATCGTGTTGTTGCGATCCCAACCGAAGCCCCGATCGCTGATGGCTTTGCGGTGCAGTTGCGCCAGTTGCCGCCCCATGGTTGCCCAGGCTTGGGCAGAACTGCCGCCCCCGATATCCAGCCATTCCAGCACTAAATAGCTCACCTGCTCCGTACTGCCCCAGCAAATCGGCTCCGGCACCTTAATGGCTCCGGCTTTGTGCATCTGCTGCAAGCCTAGGGCTTCTGCGGCAAACATTTCCACTAGGGTGGGCGCATTGGTTTTGACAAAGTACTGCTGACCTTGGCCGTTGCTGAGTTGGTAGCCCCGGTTAATGCAGCCCCCGCCGATCGATCGGGGTGTGCTGGCTTTAAAGGGCTGCTGGGTGGTGGCTTGGATGTGTTGGGCGATGGTGTCCCACATGGTTGATCCTGGGGTAAAGGGGGATGAGGAGGACGCTGGAGCGTCGGGGGAGGCATTCCCACGCAGAGCGT
>JBMTWK010000647.1:0-2436 GCA_049452395.1 Prochlorothrix sp.
GGCAACCACGGGGGGTTTGCCCCTACCAAGTCGGTTAAATCGCTAAAGTGGGATTCTCCCCAGCCATAGTGGGAAAGTTGAGTGGATCCACCGCTCCAACCCAAGCCAATCCCACCCCCCCTAGCGGGTCTTAACCCGCAGCCAGACCTAGGGCTAACTGCTCCGCTAGCAATTGTATCAGTCGGCTGGCCTTGTCATAGGCGGAGTGTCTGGGAAATCTCAGCGGGTTGGGAAATCCCGATCGGCGGCGGCTGGGGCTGACCGGAACCGGAATCTACACCGGGACGAGGAGACCCCCAGGGCAGAGTTTTAAAAAATGTTGAGTTTTATTAAGGAAGTACGGTATAGTTTTACAAACGCCCAAGGCCGGTTTCGCAATCGGCGACGGTCGTACCTCTAGGGTTTCTCCTCCATCAAGACCCCGATCGATCGGGGAATGCCTTGATCCCCATCCCATAAGACGAGTCTCCTATCCCCCGGTTTTGGCCGATCGCCCCCGCTTCTCCAAGCCCAAAGGCGTTTTTCGACTCCAGACCTTGCTAGGATAGGACCGACCCCAGGGAAAGGTTATACGCCTTAGCGAGATTTGTCCTAGCTGTTGCCGTAGCGCCCCTGTCTGTGTTGGTGAATCCCGTCTTTGTCGATGTCGTAGCTTGGCAGATGTTGTGGCTTGTGCTTTAACGTTTGTTCGCTTCAGCCCTTAAAAAGCTCTAGCTCCTGAAAAGCTTAACGAAGCAGCTTACCCCCCAAAGCCGTCGCCACTCAAAGTCACTCAAGTCTGCTGTTGCAGTCTCTATCGCAGCTCATTCTCTTCATTTTTGCGCCTTTTCGCGATCGCGGATACTGTCACCCTGGGGAATTTATCGCCCCTGTTAAGGGTGGGTTTCATCCCCCTGGGCTATCCCCTTGTTGGTGTCCCTCATTTTAGTGTCCTTGTGGTCGCAGGGAGTTTCAAACGTAACGAGTGGGCTTACCCCACAGTTCTGGACGCAAGTCTTCAATGCAAGACAGCGCCTAGGCTGGCTCCTCGATAGTTGTCTTTGCCACTGTCCCCATCTTGGAGGAACACTAAAATTCCGATTCTATGGAACCGACGCTAACCCACGCCAAACCGACGATTGCCATGGCCCATCTGGGCTGTGAGAAAAACCGCATTGACACCGAGCATATGTTGGGCCTGCTGGTCCAAGCGGGCTACCCGGTGGATTTGAACGAAGATTTTGCCGATTACGTCATTGTCAATACTTGTAGCTTTATCCAGGCCGCACGGGAAGAGTCGGTCCGTACTTTGGTGGAGCTAGCGGAAGCGGGTAAGAAAATTGTGATTTCGGGCTGTATGGCCCAGCATTTCCAAGAGCAGCTTTTAGAGGAACTGCCGGAGGCGGTGGCCCTGGTGGGAACAGGGGATTATCACCAAATCGTTCAGGTGATTGAACAGGTGGAGCAAGGGCAACGGGTGACCGCCGTGTCCCAAAACCCGACCTACATTGCCGATGAGACGGTGCCGCGCTATCGCACAACAACAGAGGCGGTGGCCTATTTACGGGTTGCCGAGGGCTGTGACTACCGCTGTGCCTTTTGCATTATTCCCCACCTGCGCGGCAATCAGAGATCGCGATCGATCGAGTCGATCGTCGCCGAAGCTGAGCAACTGGCCGCCGAAGGCGTGCAGGAAATCATTCTCATTTCCCAAATCACCACCAACTACGGCCTTGATCTCTACGGCAAGCCCATGTTGGCGGAATTGCTCCAAGCCTTGGGCAAAGTAGACGTGCCCTGGATCCGCATCCACTACGCCTACCCCACCGGCTTGACGGAGCCAGTGATTGAAGCCATCCGCACCACCCCCAATGTCTTGCCCTATCTGGATTTGCCCCTGCAACACTCCCACCCGGAGATTCTGCGGCGGATGAACCGGCCTTGGCAGGGCCAGGTTAACGATGACTTGATGCTCAAGCTGAAGGCCGCACTGCCAGAAGCGGTGTTCCGGACCACCTTTATCGTGGGCTTCCCCGGTGAAACCGAAGCGCACTTTGAGCATTTGCTGGCCTTTGTGCAGCGCCATCAGTTTGACCATGTGGGGGTGTTCACCTTCTCCCCAGAGGAGGGAACCCCGGCCTATGACCTGTCGGATCCGGTGCCCCAAGCGGTCATGGACGATCGCCGCGATCGCCTAATGGCCTTACAGCAGCCGATCGCCGCCGCCCGTAACACGGCAGAGGTGGGCAAGGTGGTGGATGTGCTCATTGAGGAAGAGCATCCCAGCACCGGTCTCAAACTTGGCCGGAGTGCCCGTTTCGCCCCTGAAGTGGATGGGGTGGTCTACGTGCGTGGGGAAGCCCGTCTTGGCTCCTTGGTCCCGGTCAAGATTACCGAGGCCGAGGTCTACGACCTCCACGGCCAGGTTGCTAGTGCCGTGGATGTGCTTCAGTACGC
>JBMTWK010000648.1:0-2413 GCA_049452395.1 Prochlorothrix sp.
TGAAGAGATCATCAAGCTAGTCTTAAGGGTTTGACAGACAGTACCGTCCGTAGTTTTACTAGCAATAGAGCAAACACAGCTCAGCAAAACCTACATCCCTTTGCAGCCTCCCTCCAGTTAGAACCCCAGCCCATCCCCCGTAGGTCCTGAGATCATGCTTCGCTTCACCCTTTGATCCCTGCTCCCTACGGACCTCTTCATCCCCGCCCTCTTTCTAGCCATCCCCTGAAGCCTAGGATTTCAAGCCGGGAAACACTCTGATTCCGCCGTTTGACCGCCTCAACCCCTTTCGCAACTTGTGAGCCGCTATGAAACTGTCCTCCTCGATCGCCCCCATCCTCGCCACCGCTCTCGTCACCGTGGCCGCCCAGTCTGCCTCCGCCGCTGTCACCACCTTCAGCTTTCAGCAGTTAGTTGACACCAACGTCGGCACCATTGATGGCATTCTTGGCGATGGCAGCGCTTTCAGTGGTAATCCGGGCGAAGCGGGCTTTAAGAGCTTTGATTGGACCCAAAACGGCACAACCGTGTCAGTTTCCGCCAGTCAAGCCAATGGCGGCACTGCCTATGCTTACTTGGACGAAGGCTCTGCCGGTTTGGGAGTTTGCAAGATTTTAGATGCGGACAACGAGTGCAATCCCAGCCATGACGACAACGTGACGATCGGCGAAATCCTCAACCTGAACTTTAACAAAGTCGTGACGATCAGCTCGATCATTTTCCGCGATGCCGATCACTTCCTTTCTAGCCCCCTCGCCCAACTGAGCATTGATGGCAGTGCCTTTGCAACATGGTCGAGCTATGGTTCCCTGACCGGTTCTAGCTTCGCCTTCAAAACCAACGGTTGGGAAAAGTCGAAGCAATTCTATATTGATACGGTTGCAGTTCCTGAGCCGCTGACGATCGTCGGCTCCCTGGCAGCGCTGGGGGTTGGAGCCGCTCTGAAGCGCAAGCAAGAGCAAGAAGCCTAAAACGCGAGATTTTAGCTAATTCTGGAGGGTAGAACTATCCTCCACAGTCAAATCAAGCTTAAACAGTACCCAGGAGTGACGACACTGTGATTCCTGGGTATTTTTTTGTTGGGATCCCCTTAACCTTGGCGGGTTTACCGATCGGGTCGGGGCAAACCCCCCGTGGTTGCCCTGGTTTTGCACGAAGAGGGTCGGCACGGGGGCACGACCCCTACCGGGATTCTCCGTGGTTACCCTCGTTTTTGGTCTGTTTTGAGGTACCCGGTCAGTCCAAACGGTATGATGCAAAGTCTAGCGTATGCCCCTGTTCCACAACGCCCATGCCTCAGTATGCCCTTGTCCATGAATGGCTCACCCCCCACGCCACCGGCGGATCGGAATTGGTGGTGAAGGCGATTTTGGAGGTGATTGAAGCGGATCTCTATGCCTTGATTGATTTTGAGTCCCGCAATCCCCAGAGCTATTTGTACGGGCGCACCATTGGGACCACCTTTTTGCAACACTGGCCCAAGGCCGATCGGGGTGTGCAGAAATATTTACCTTTCTTGCCCCTGGCGATCGAGCAATTGGACCTGCGGGACTACGACGTAATCCTCTCCTCCTCCCATGCCGTCGCCAAAGGCATCCTCACCGCCCCCCACCAAACCCACATCTGCTATTGCCACACCCCCATGCGCTACGCCTGGGACTTAACCTTTGACTACCTCGCCCGCAGCCGTGCCGGACAAGGGGCGATCGGCTGGGTCACCAAAGCTCTGCTCCACTACCTGCGCCAGTGGGATGTCATTTCCGCCAACCGGGTCGATTACTTTCTGGCCAACTCCCACCACACCGCCCGCCGCATTTGGCGCTGTTACCGCCGCCCCGCCGAAGTCGTCTATCCCCCGGTTCAGGTCGATCGCTTCCCCTTCCAGGCCGAAAAACAGGACTTTTACCTCACGGTCTCCCGTTTGGTCAGCTATAAGCAAATTCCCCTCCTAGTACGGGCCTTTAACCAGTTGGGTTTGCCCTTGGTGGTGATTGGGGGAGGGCCAGAGTTGCCCCTGGTGCAGAAACTGGCGGGGCCAACGGTCCAGGTACTGGGTCCACAGCCCGATGCTGTGGTGGAATCGTATATGGGCCAAGCTAAAGCTTTTCTTTATGCGGCCTGCGAAGATTTTGGTATTACCCTATTAGAAGCCCAAGCCTGTGGCACTCCGGTGATTGCCTACGGGCGGGGGGGCGCTTTGGAAACCGTGCGAGATCTGCGGCAGGATGCCCAGGAAGGGACGGGTCTGTTATTTCCAGAGCAAACCGAGGCCAGTATTGTGGCAGCGGTGCAGTATTTTGAAAGCCAGCGATCGCAGCCGGAGCCGGAGCACTGCCGCCGCCAAGCCGAGCGTTTCCGCCCCGAAGTGTTTTACGATCGCTACCGCGCTTTAGTCAGCCAATACACCACAGCC
>JBMTWK010000649.1:0-2410 GCA_049452395.1 Prochlorothrix sp.
AACCCCACGGTGTTATTCGTGCTAATTTGCATAGTTCTCTGCAACGACAGGCTTACTTTCGTCTTCAGGGAATTTTCCAGGAAATTGGCCTTTTTCAAGACAATCCAGAAGATCCGGAAATGCTAACGGCTGTTGAGTTTGTTGCTTCCTTAAAACATAGCGTTGAAATTAAACAGCGCGTTTTCCCGTCATTTCTACAAGCAGCCCACAAAAAAGAGTTTATTTTAATGAATTACCTCTTTCAGGGAGATACGGGATATCGGATTCCAGAGCTTTTTGCCATGTTAAAGGTGGCGGGTTTGGAGTTTATCAATATGGTGAACTGGAGACAGTGGAATTTTTTGGATCTGTTTCAGAGCCAACCGCCTTCTGCTGTGATCAAGCATTTGGCACAGATGAGTATTGAAGACTATTTAAGCTTTTATGAACGCTTGAACCCAGTCCATCGGCTGCTGGATTTTTGGTGTTGTTCAGCAGAAACAGCGCCGCCTCTGCAAATGGTGAGTCAGTGGAGTCCGTACCAGTGGGAACGATCGCGAGTGTGGCTCCATCCCCAGTTGAACCGGCCCGACGTTAAGCAAGCGCTGATTAAAAGCCTGCAAACGCTGCAACCTTTTCCCCTCACGCCCCATTTGCCCTTGTCGGAGGAGCAAATTGTCCTGGATTGTGTGCTGGCTGCGGCTTTATTGCCGTTGTTTGAAGGAGGGCAGTCTATTTGGACGATCGTCCAGCGGCTGCAACAGACGAATATGGTGGATCTGGTGTCTCTTCAGGTGAATTCAGCCCAACAGGCGTTTCAGATCGTCCAGGAAGCCCTCACCAAGTTAGAGCATTCGGGTTATATTTTGCTGACAACGCCTGACTAGCAGGGTATGCCCTGTGATTTAACCAATCTGGTAGGGGCAAACCCCCCGTGGTTGCCCTGGTTTTGGGCCGAAGAGGGGAGCCACGGGGGCACGACCCCTACCCAGATTCTTCCAAAGTGGGATGCATCCGGGGCTAAGATCTTGATTCTGTTGGTGGGAGGCTAGGGGGTGAGGGGCGATCGAACTGGTGTAGATTAGGGCCGATCGGGGGGGTCTGGTAGGTCATCGGGGTCCAAGCCTAGGGAGCGCAGGTAGTTAGCCAGGTATTGCGATCGCTGCCGTTCTTGTTGAAGCTGGGCCTCAGCCCGATCGGCGCGTTCCCGCTCCCGTTGTGTCCGCTGCTGTTCCCGCAGCAACTCCGTCCGACTCACTTCTGGCGGCGCATAGGCTGCACCGGTTTGGTCAAACCAGGCTAGCAGTTCTTGCTCAATGCCCATAAAGGCATAGGGATAGCGCCCAATGCCCAAGCCAAGCTCCGGCATCCAGACCGGCTCACCGGGCTGACGCAGATACTGGCCCTGTTCTAGGCGATAGACCTCAAACGGCTCATGGTGGTCCCGCTGCCAAAACTGGGGGTTATAAATTGCACAGTAGAGCACCCCCAGTTTGCGATACAGCTCTAGCTTGTCTTGGTATTCACTCCGGGCTGTATAGGACACCATTTCCAAAACAAAGCAAGGCACCACCCCACCCTCCTGCCAGAGGATATAGCTGCGGCGAGACTGGTTGTCTTTGCGGCGGTCTACGCCTAGGCTGAGAAAGGCATCGGGGACGATCGGGATTTTGGGGTTGTCTCCTGTGGTGTGGAAAATGCCCATATCTACGCCAAAGAACCAGTCGAAGCGATCGGCCCAGATGCGGAGCAAGGTGGTCAACAACAAATTGGGCAGTAGGTTTTGGTCTTCGTTGTCCACGGGGGTGTCGTCGGAACAGATCAGTTCCTCAGGGGCGGGGAGGGGCAGGGGTTTGGGCTGTTGATCGGTGATGAGCATGGGGGGAAGGGGCAAAACCGCAACGGCTGAGGTGAGTTGATTGTAGCGAAGTTGGGGGAGGGGGGTTGGGCTGTTGGTGGCTTAATTTTTTAAGCAGTCGTTGCCGGAGTCGAGGCGCATGGCTCCGAGGATGGTGGAGATGTAGGTGCAGCGGTAGGCGGTGCTGTTGGGTTTGGTGAAGATGACGCGACCGGTCATGCCGCTGCCGCCGGGGAAGCGGACCCGATCGACGTTGCCGTTATGGTCAAATTCCGTAGACCAGTATTGACCGGGTTCTAGGGTTTTGAAGGTGCCGTATTTGTATTGCAGGGTGATGTCGGTGGCGAGGGGTTGCCAGAGGGCGGCGGTGCCTTGGGTGGTGTGATTGAGGCTGGCGGGGTGGATGGAGTATTGTAGGGCGGTGCCGGTGGTGCGGAAGGAGATGCGGGTGTTTTGGCGCTGTTGGATGGCGCGGTTTTGGGCGAGGCGGATGGCTCCGAATGCGTCTTCGTTGGTGGCTTTGAGTTGTTGGATCTGGAGGAAGTGGAGCCAGCCGGGGACGGCGATCGCGGC
>JBMTWK010000650.1:0-2409 GCA_049452395.1 Prochlorothrix sp.
GGGCCGATTGCAAATCGGCGATCCCAGGTGCAAAGAGGCTGATTGCAAGTCGGCGATCCCAGGGTGAGGCGGGGAATGGGCCGATTGCAAATCGGCGATCCCAGGGTAGCTTGGGGAATCAAGGAGGCCGATTGCAAATCGGCGATCCCAGGTTAAAATCGGCGATTCTGGGTGGGAATTGGCCTTTCTAAGTGGGGCGTGCAACGGTTTGGCGCAGGGGTAGCCGAATCACAAACGTTGCCCCTTGGCCCGCAGTGGACTCACACCAAAAGCTGCCTTGATGTTTCTCGGTAATGACTTGGTGGCTGATGGAGAGGCCCAGCCCGGTGCCTTTGCCGATTTCCTTCGTGGTGAAAAATGGCTCAAAGAGGTGCTTTTGGACCTCCGGCGGAATCCCGTCCCCGTTGTCTGAAAACCGGATTTCTACGGCTGCTGGGGCTGTCCGATCGCCCTGGCCCTCCGGCTGGTTGGTGGCTGTGGCTGTGGGGACGGTTGCGGTTGTAATGGTGATTTTGCTGGGGTTGGCTTGAATTTCAGCCGCCGATCGCCTGCGATCGCGACTTTCCAAGGCATCGATCGCATTGGCTAAGATATTCATAAAGACCTGATTAAGCTGCCCTGGATAGCACTCTACCTGGGGTAATGGGGCGTAGTTCTTGATAATTTGAATCCCTGCGTAGTCTGACTTCGCTTTGAGCCGGTATTGCAAGATCAGTAGGGTGCTGTCAATGCCCTCGTGTAAATTCACCGCCTTATGCTCAGCCTCATCTAGGCGCGAGAAGTTGCGCAGCGACAGGACAATTTCCCGGATGCGCTGGGTGCCGACTTCCATGGATTGGAGAATTTTGGGTAAATCCTCTTCGAGGAACTCTAAATCGATTTCATCCTGAAGATCCAGCAGCCGATCGCTGGGAGTATCTAACTCTTCTTGGTAGGCTCCCACAAGGTCCAGCAAGCCTTGGCTGTAGCTGCGCACATGGGTGAGGTTGCCGTGGATAAAGTTCACGGGGTTGTTGATTTCATGGGCGACCCCTGCTACCAATTGCCCCAAGCTCGACAGCTTTTCTGCTTGCACCAGTTGGGCTTGGGCCGTTTGCAGTTGCCTCATATTTTGCTCTAGGGCTTGGGTCCGCTCAATCACTCTTTGCTCTAAATTATGGCGTGCTAGCTCTAACTGCCGGGTATATTGGGCAATCTGACCCATAAGGTCGTTAAAGCTGTGGGCAAGTGCCCCAACTTCGTCTTTACTGGTGACGGGGACTTGGAGATAGAAGTTTTCCGATCGACGGGCTTCGTGGACTTGGGCGGTGACGAGTTCGATCGGTTCGGCCAGCAAACGGCTGGTATAGCGGGCCATGATCAGCGCCACGACGGCGGAAATCAGTAGCCCTGTGCCGAAAATGAGTTGAATAAGCCTTTGGGAGCGGAAAAATTGGGCTTCAGTTGCCTCAAACTCTTGATAGGAATAGGCTGCTTCTGCCCGCAGGCTGTCGGTAAAGTCTTCGAGATCAGCTACCAGTTGGGGATCTGCTTTGTAGAGTAGGGATTGCTCTAGGGCCGCCGTCTGGGCTAGATCAAAGTTCGGTAGCCCAAACTCAAGCATAACCTGACGTAAATAGACGAAGTAACGCTGGGGCACTTCGCCATAGTTTTGGACGAGCTGCTGCAACCGGGCTGCTTCTTCGGTGTCCTCCCCGGCGGCATTGGCGCTAAATACCCTCGTTTCCGCCACAAAATCTGCCCAGTCTGCCTCAAACTGCGCCATGGACTGCTGTAGGTCTGCATGGTGTTGGGCTAGCTCGTCTGGAGACCGGATCACCCGCAGCAGTTCCACACTGTGGTGTTGAATCGTCAGAAAATCTAGCAACAGGTCATGGCTAACTTTCTGTTCTTCTAAGGCATCAATGCGGAGATCAGAGCTGTATTGATTGACGGGAATGCTGATCAGTAGCCCCACCCCAATCCCAGCCCCCGAACAAATCAGCGTGAGCACATAGCCCAGCAGAATTTTGCGACGGATTTTGAGGTTACGAAAGAGTTTGAAGCCGGAGGAAGCGGCGGACTGGGGGGAAAGTGGAGGGGGCGTAAAGGCCATAATTGAAGTAGGGATGAAGGAAAATCAGGAGGTGGCAGACCTGACCGCAATTTACGCCTAACAACGTATAACCGGAGGATACACCTGGAATATACCTCTGAAATGGGTTTGGGCGTGAACCGAGGGGGGCAAAGGTTTTGGCTCTGCAAGGCTTTGGCCCTGTAAGGCTTTGGCCCTGTAAGGCTTTGGCTCTACTGTGTTGCTCTACTCCGAAGGGGCGACTAGATCAGGATTATAGTGCCAGTGCCAAGGCCGATCGACAGGGGTATCGCACTAATTATGTATAAAATGTACTTGACAAAGATCCAGATTTA
>JBMTWK010000651.1:0-2405 GCA_049452395.1 Prochlorothrix sp.
GTGGGGGGCAATCCCGCCCAACTCATTCGCCACCGCTTTACCCCAGAGATCATTGCCGCACTGCTAGAAATCGCCTGGTGGCACTGGGATCGTGCCAAAATCACCCGCAACCTCGACAAAATCGTCGCCGCAGACCTCAAAGCCCTTAGCAACTGTGAATAAGCCCCTCAATCTCTCCTTTCGTGTAGCCCAGCCCCCACAGTTTACCCAAATTTGGCCACTGTTCCAGGCCATTCTCCAAACCGGTGACTGCTACCTCTTCCGAGCCGATCTCAACCCCGACGTTGCCTATCAGTACTGGTTTGGGCCGGAGGTGCAAACAGTTTTGGCTTGGGATCAACCCGCCGATCGTGACCCGCAGATCCTGGGATTTTATAAAATCGTGGCCAATCAGCCCGATCGTGGCTCCCATATCGCCAATGCGTCCTTTGTCGTTGCCCCAGCCCACCAAGGCCAAGGCATTGGCTACCAGTTAGGCCAGCACTGCATCCAAACCGCCACAGACCTTGGCTATCGCGCCCTCCAGTTCAATGCCGTCGTCAGCACCAACACCCCCGCCGTCAAACTCTGGCAAAAGCTGGGCTTCCACATCGTCGGCACCCTCCCCCAAGCCTTTAACCATGCCCAATTGGGCTATGTTGACCTCTATGTCATGTTCCGCTCCTTAACACCCCGCTGCCCATCGGTTAAATGAGGATGTGAGAATTGCTGCCATGCCGTACTAGGCTGCTAAACTTGAAGCCTAATTCCCACACCTTCACCCTCCCGCCTGTCCCGTTCCGCCCATGTCCCCCCGCACCGCCTCTCCTGACCCCACGATCGTCGCCACCTTCTACCGCTTCGTTGATCTCCCCGACGCAGCCCACCTGAAACCCCAATTACTCGACCTCGGCCAACAGCACAACCTCAAAGGCACCATTCTTCTCGCCGCCGAAGGCATTAACGCAACCGTTGCCGGATCCCGATCGGCCCTCGATGCTCTCTTTGCCTTTTTCAACTCCGATCGCCGCCTTGCCCACCTTCCTGTCCGGGAGTCCATCGCCACCACTCCCCCCTTCCAACGCTTTAAGGTCAAGCTTAAGGCCGAAATCGTCACCCTTGGCCAGCCTGAGGCCAATCCTAACCACCAAGTCGGCACCTATGTCACTCCCCAAGACTGGAACCGCCTGATTCAGGATCCAGAAGTCCTCGTCATCGATACCCGCAATGACTACGAAGTCAGCATTGGCAGCTTTCAGCGGGCCATTAATCCCCACACCGATCGCTTTCGGGACTTTCCCGCCTATGTGCAACAGCACCTCGATCCCCAGCAGCATCGCAAAGTTGCCCTCTTCTGTACCGGCGGCATTCGCTGCGAAAAAGCGACATCTTTCCTGCTAAACCAGGGCTTTGAGTCCGTTTATCACCTCAAAGGCGGGATTTTATCCTATTTAGAAACCGTTTCCCCGGAAGAAAGCCTCTGGGATGGCGAGTGCTTTGTCTTTGATGAGCGCGTTGCCGTCACCCATGACCTAGAACCCGGCCACTACGACCTCTGCCCCAGTTGCGGGCATCCCCTCGCCGAGGCCGATCGCCAGTCCCCCGCCTACGAACCGGGCATTTGCTGCCCCGCCTGCGTAGACCACCTCACCCCCGAAAAACGCCAGCGCCAAGAAATGCGCCGCAAAACCGCCCAAACCAACCCACAATCCTCTGCCAAGGCCAAATTCTATGGACAGCACCATGAAAACTGAAGACTGGCTCACCATTGGCCGCATTGTCGCCCCCCAAGGACTGCGGGGAGAGGTCCGGGTCTATCCCGAAACGGACTTTCCAGAACGGTTTGAGGAACCGGGACAGCGCTGGCTCCTGCGGCCCAAAGCAACGGAACCCGAAGCAATTACCCTGGAATTTGGGCGCTTTCTGCCCAATAAAAACCTTTATGTGGTCCAGTTTGCTGAAATTGAAGACCGCACCGCAGCAGAGGAGTTACGGGGCGCACAGGTGCTAGTTCCCGCCAACGATCGCCCAGAACTGGCCCCCGGAGAGTTTCACTATCTAGACTTAGTGGGGCTAACCGTCATCGATCAAGCCAGTGGCCAAGTGCTCGGCACCGTAGTGAACTTAATCGCAGCGGGGAATGATCTGCTGGAGATTGAACGATCGCCGGACTGGTTCCCAACCCCCGAAGCCGTCCCCGACAGCCCTGAGCCACCCCCCGCAGCAGAAACCCCCAAAGCCGCAAAAGCCCGCGCTAAAAAGGCCAAGGCTAGCGCTAAAGCCAAATCCCTACCCCACCTGCTGATTCCCTTTGTGGAGTCGATCGTCCCCGTCGTCGATCTCCCCAACCAACGCCTAGAAATCACCCCCCCACCCGGATTATTGGACCTGTAACGATCAATCCCGTGCGATCGTGCAAGCTTGGT
>JBMTWK010000652.1:0-2391 GCA_049452395.1 Prochlorothrix sp.
CGATTTTTCAAGCAATCCCCCACAAAATCTCCCACAAAATCCCAAACGCAATCCCAGCAAAAATCCCAGAAAAAATCCCAAACGCAACCCCAAGAAACATCCCAAACGCAATCCCCAGAACACCAACCCGATCCAACCCAGGCTACCAACCCCGATCGGCCCCAACCCCCTCCCCCCAAACCCCTCAACGGGTTCCTCCTGGGCGGGGCGATCGCCCTCCAAAGCATCGGGCTACTGCTCACCCACTCCCGCAACGCCTGGGGAGTTGGGTTGCTTCTGGGCCTTGCCACAGCGGTGCGTCTGCGGTGGTTTTGGTTGCTGTGGTCAGCCGTGGGGGCCGTCGCAGCCGTGTTTTGGGCGGCCTTTGGCAGCGTGGGCCAAGGGGTCTTGCAGCAGCTTGTGCCCCGCTTCATTTGGGCACGGCTCAATGATGAACTCTATGGCGATCGCCCCCCCGCAGAACTGCGCACCAGTCAATGGCAGTTTGCCTGGGACTTAACCCAGCAGCGACCCTGGACCGGCTGGGGCCTGCGCAACTTTACGCCCCTCTATGAAACGGCGACCGGATTTTGGCTCGGCCATCCCCACAACTTTTTCCTGATGCTCAGCGCTGAAGTGGGGCTACCCCTGACCCTGGGGTTTATGGGCTTTGTGGGTTGGATTTTGGCGCAGGGGGTCATGCAGGGGCGATCGGGGCTACACACCACTACCCCCCGGACCCACACTTTCGATCCCGATCGGGCCATTCTCCTCACCTATCTCCTCACCTTCGGCGGCTGCATCCTCTTCAATTGCCTCGATGTCACCTTTTTTGACTACCGCATTAATTTGACCAATTGGCTCCTCTTGGGGGTGATCGCCGGAGTCAGCAACCCCTACAGTCAAACAGGAGACAAAAAAAAGGGCAAGTAGGGGCAAACCCCCCGTGGTTGCCCTGGTTTTGGACCGAATCGGGAGCATCCCAGCTTTAGCGATTTAACCGATCGGGTAGGAGCAACCCCCCCAGGGTTGCCCTGGTTTTAGACCGAAGAGGATCGGCACCCTAATGCAACACCCCGCGCCGCTCTTGATCCAGTTCGATCGACTCAAATAATGCCTGAAAATTCCCTTCCCCAAAGCCATCATGGCCCTTGCGTTGAATATATTCAAAGAAAATGGGGCCAATACTATTTTTAGTGAAAATTTGCAGCAGCAGTTTTGTTTCACGATCGCGATCGCCATCTATTAAAATCTGGTACTTTTGCAACTTAGCCACATCCTCCCCATGTCCCGGCAAGCGCTGATCCAGCAACTCATAATAGGTACTCGGCGTTGTTTGGAACTCAATTCCCTGCTGGGATAGATAATCTACCGTTTGATAAATATCATGGCTCATCAAAGCAATATGTTGAATTCCCTCACCGTTATACTCCTGGAGATATTCCGCAATCTGGGATTGATCATCTTTCGTTTCATTGAGGGGAATAATAATCTCACGGGAAGGGCTAGCCATTACCGCACTATAAAGGCCCGTTTTCTTACCTTGAATATGAAATTCCCGTATTTTCTCAAACCCAAAAATAGTCTCATAAAAATGACACATCCTTTCCACTCCACCCACCCGCAAATTATGGGTCAAGTGATCCACTCGTTCTAAACAGGTCTGCGGGTTAATCCTCACCTCTGGCTCATAGTCAAACCGTCGGAAAAGCGCCCGTTCACGGTTATCATCCACGAAATAAATTAAAGACGTACCCACCCCTTGAATCGCAGGAATATCATAATCCGTTTGCGCCGCTGCCACTGCCCCCAAGGCCAACGCCTGCTGAAAAGCCGCCTCGGAATTTTCTACCTTGAAGCCGATCGCACTGGCCCCCCGCCCATGCACCCGCCGAAAAACCTCCGTATTCCCCCCAAACCCCGGATTAGAAATAAAGCGAATTTGGCCTTGGCAATGTAAGGTCACTTGGGGAGACGGGCCAAAGGAGCCAACTTGCTGCATTCCCATTTGCCGAAAAAGATCCAACAGTAAATGGGGACGGCTTCCCGAAAATTCCAAAAACGAAAGGGATAAAACCTGTACAGGGGACATGGTAATTTTCCTAATAACTGAACTGTTGAACCAGACATAGAGCGGGAACATCCCACTTGAGCGATTTAACCGACCGGGGCGGGGCAAACCCCCCGTGGTTGCCCTGGTTTTAGTCCCCAGGGGGGAGCCACGGGGGCATGACCTCTAGGGAGAGGATGCCAAGGTGAGATCAACCGAGAAAACTAGGAGTCTAGCTGAAGAACTTTGGCCAAGGCGATCGCCAATTCCCGAACATAGGGTTCTCGGAACAGACTGGTATGGGGGGTTCGCAGCGGAACCGTAGCCAGTCGCCCTGGGTTAATTTTGTGCAAAACCGAGAG
>JBMTWK010000653.1:0-2390 GCA_049452395.1 Prochlorothrix sp.
TCTCATATGAATCTCATGATGAGATAGCCTCTTCATCAATTAATCGAGGTGCCCCAAATTATATTAGGAGTTGCAAATCCCAAACGAGAAGCTTGGGTTCTCAATGGTTTTATTCCCGCAAATAAGCAAGAGGAAGAGATTCTAGAAACACTGAAAAAAGAGCTACAGTTTGACCCTTGTGTAGATGCTCATAGACTCAGAGCACCTAGAATTGATCCTGATCAATCCCGCAATATTAAAAAAGTATTAGCAAGGCTTACCCAAGGAAGCCAAAACCGAGAGCAACAGTGCTGGGAGGAAACTAGCCTCGATCGGCTCAAAGCACAGGGTCAAAATACCGGTTTAACCGACTATTTAGGCGAAATATCGCAATACTTACCCAAAATCCTGGTTCCTAGCCCCTAGGGGCGAGAGAGAGACAGTGGCTGGAGGCGCAGCATTCCTAGCCCCAACTGCTCCGCGCTCCAAGCTGGAACCTCCCACAATTGCACCAAATCCTGCAAACCGGGATTCCCCTGGCTCGGACCCATAACCCCCTTGGCCAGCAGCAACCCACAGCGTCCGCCGTTGGTTTGGGTCCGCTGATCCCACTTTTGGCGGGCGAGGCGGTGGCTCTGGCCCTCGGAGTTGTACTCACCAAAGACCTCAAACAGCCCGCTGTGCAGCTTCAGCAAGCCCAGATCGACCACCATTTGGGAGAGGGGATCGTGGCCGGGATTAAAGCCGATCGCCTCCAGCCCCCCCGCAGCCTCGATCGCCCCCATCACTGCCTTAGCCTGGGACAGCGTCCCTTGGATCAAAATAATCGGCAGCCCTTCACCGAGGGGAGCCTCAGGCACCGGGGACCAGGTGGAGCGAATTAGCCCTTTTTCCTCCAGACTGGCATAGACGGCCCAGGGCAACTGCCCCATACTGACCAGTGCCCGATCGGGGATGAGGGTTTGCTGGATTTGCAGACTGTCCAGGAGTTCCCTGGGGGGGGACCAGAGGGCGATCGGGGGGGACGGGGGGGCGTGGGGCAGCAGGTGCGGCTAATGTTGCAGGGTTTGGGCAAGGTGGGGCAGGGTTTCGACGGTGACGGTGCAGGTTGGGGACTCGGCCAGGAGCAAGCTGGGCGGCAGATCAATGCAGTATTCCTGGGTGAGCTTGGGAAAGACGGAGAGATGGCTGTGATATTGCTTAAAAAAAGCCATGACTGCCTCGATCGCCACCATCACCAGCCGAAATTCTTCCCCCCACAGGTGTGGACGAATCCCCTCGATCGGGTGAATACTGCCCACCTCCACCGGAGCGGGCTGCGGCATGGCCAGCACGGCATTGGGGATCCCGTCAGAGGGCGGGGTGAGGTAGGTGAGGTAAAAGCAGTCTTGGCGCAAAAAGGCTTCTTCCGCCGATGGGGAATCCTGCTGGGGATGGAGCATCTGGTGCCGGAATTCTTGGAGGGACTCCACCGATCGGTAAAACAGCAAGCCAAACTCTAGGGCCAACTTGCCCAGAACCGAGACATAGAGGGGATCGCGCTTGAGGTGAGGAAAGCGGAGGACCAAAATTTGGTGATCACACAGCGTTTGCCAGGGGGCGACCTCCCAGAGGCGCTGCGATTGGCTCTGGAGCCACTGCTGTTCGGGCTTGGACAGGGCGGGGGTTTGCTGGTGCAACAACTGGAGCAGCGTCAGGGTCAGTTGTTCAGCCACCGGGAGCGTCGCTTTATACTCCACTTTAATGTCTAAATTTTGCAGCACCCCCCGCAGGAAAAAATGCAACTCCCGATCGCGAACCACAATCTTGCGGGGCCGACCCGGTTTAGACGGTTGGCGCTGGGTCTCTAGGGGATCTTCCATGGCTTGGATGAGGGTGCGCACGATCGTCTCATGATCTTGGAGCGTCGTCAGGGCATCCATAGCCCGCACTGTTTTGCGGACTCCATCAATCCAAAACAGATAACTTTGGGGTGTGGCGCGGCCCGATCGATGCACCAACGGATCCCAATCCGCCGACCCAAAGGACACGCGATCGCCCTCCCACACCGTATCCAAAAGGGGCAACTGACGGAGGCGATGACAAGTCGGATCGCTCAGCATAGACATAGGTCGCGTGAATAATAAGGTCGCGTTAACGGACGAGGGTGGGTTTAGGCGGGGGTCGCGTTGATTTGGCGCTGCCGGGGGGAAAAGGGACAGCTTGCCTGAGTCGGGGGGCATTACGGGAGCAGGGGGGCACAGTTATGGGGTTGCTGGGGCTGCATCTGGGGTTGCATCTGGGGCTGCATCTGGGGTTGTATCTGGGGTTGCATCTGGGGTTGTATCTCCACGGCGGACCGATCGGGTTACTAGCCCCAGCCCCGCTGCTATTGCTGGGTTTGCTAGCTACACCTCACCCCCCTGTGAGCA
>JBMTWK010000654.1:0-2390 GCA_049452395.1 Prochlorothrix sp.
CCCTCACGGATGCAACGGGTGGTTTCATAGCCATCCATTCCCGGCATTTGGCAATCCATAAAGACCAAATCATAGGGGCGGCTAGACAGGGCTTGGGCTAGGGCATCCAGGGCCGCTTGCCCCTGATCCACCACATCCACATCCACATAGCCCAGTTGTTTCAGCAGTCCCTTGGCCACCAGTTGGTTAACGGGGTGATCCTCCACAACCAAGAGGCGGGGCTGCTTCTGGGGCTTAAGCTGGGCTAGGGATGGGGCAAAGGTGAGGGGGGGAACCGTGGGATTGGGGTCGAGGGCGGGGTTGCCCGCAATGACCTGGATCAGCAGGGCCGAGAGTTCCGAGGGAATTAGGGGCTTGGTTACCCAGGGGTAGAGCGGTTCCTGGCTGAGGCTGTGGATGGTGGATTGTTGGTGCAGGGTTCCCATCAGCAGGATCCGGGGCAGGGGTTGCCAGTGGGGCTGGGATTGGAGGGTTTTGAGCAGTTCTAGGCCGGTCATATCCGGTAAGCCCGCATCCACCAAAATCAAATCCACTAGGGGCAAATTGGCCTCCCACTCATCGCGGGTTCCGGCGTTGGCGTTGGCCTGGTGCCGATCGAGGCCCCATTGCAGCGCGGCTTCCCCCGTGGCAAGGCTAACGACCTCTAAACCCCAGTCTTGGAGCTGATGGTCCAAAAGATGGCGCTGGGTGGCATTGCCCTCCACCAAGAGAACGGTGGCTCCGTCTAGCCCCACGGGGGCAACGGGTAGGGCGGCTTGGGTGGGGGCTTCGAGGTGGAGGGTGAAGGTAAAACAGGTGCCCCGATCGACTTGGCTTTCGACGGCGATCGTGCCCTGCATTAGGGTACACAGGCGCTTGACGATCGCCAGCCCCAATCCCGTGCCCCCATACTGGCGGGTGGTGCTGGCATCCACCTGGGTAAAGGCTTCAAATAAATTGACCTGGCGATCGGCGGGAATCCCAATTCCCGTATCCCGCACCGATCCTGTAAAGCAAAGGCGATCGTCGCAGTGCTCCAAGCGCCCTGCCACTACAATTTCTCCCCTGGGCGTAAATTTCAGGGCATTCCCCAGCAAATTGGTCAAAATCTGCCGTAAACGGTTGGGATCGCCCTTCACTTGGGGCTGGGGTACATGGCTCAGGTCCAGAATCAGATCCAGTCCCTTCTCGGAAGCCTGGAGGGCCAGACTGCGGACACACTCCCCCAAACACTGGTAGAGGTTGAAGTCCACGCTTTCCAGTTCCAACTTCCCCGCCTCAATTTTGGAAAAGTCCAAAATATCATCAATCAGTAATCAGTGCTAACAAAGACTCGGCGCTGGACTGGGCCAGGTTGACCTGAAGTTGTTGCTGGGGATCTAGGTCACTGCTTTGGAGCAGTTTGAGCATTCCCAAGGTGCCATTCATGGGAGTCCGAATTTCGTGGCTCATACTGGCCAAAAACTCACTTTTGGCCCGTGCTGCCGCTTCTGCGGCTTCTTTAGCCTCTACTAGCTCCCGCTCCCCCAGCTTGCGATCGGTAATATCCACCGCCGTCCCAAACAGGCGCACCACCTGCCCCTCGCGATCGTACTCCACCCGTCCCCGCCCTTCGTGGTAGCGATAGGAACCATTGGCGTGGCGAATCCGGTAGTCCAGCACATAGGGCAGCCCCTGGGTCAATGCCTGTTCCACACAAAGCTGAAGAACCGGGAGATCATGGGGGTGAATCAACTGCCAAAACTCCTCATAACTGGGTTCGGGCTGGTGGGGATCCATGCCAAACATCCGAAATAGCTCCGTAGACCAGCGCAGTTGCTGGCTGGGGGTATGTAGCTCCCAGTTGCCGATGTGGGCTAGTTCCTGGGCCTCCCGTAGGGCGGCGGTCTTCTGTTGGACTTCCTGCTCTAGCCGCTGTTGGTAGCGTCCGCGCTCTTCCTGAAGCTCCTGGCGATACAGATCCTGCAAAAACTTGAGTTCCAAATGGGTCCGAACCCGCGCGAGGAGTTCCGGCACACTAAAGGGCTTGGTGATATAGTCCACCGCCCCCGCCTCAAAGGCTTCAATCAGATGATCCTGGGAGTGGCTTGCCGTTAAAACAATAATCGGAATATTTTGATACTTTGGCTGGGCTTTGAGTTGCTTGCAGACCGTTAACCCATCCACATCGGGCATCATTAGGTCCAGCAAAATCAAGTCTGGCTGGGCTGCACCAATGCGATCGAGGGCTTGTCGCCCACTTTTCGCAAAAGTCACGTTATACCCTTTGGGTTGGAGGATTTCGCCCATCAACCTGAGGTTGGCCACGATATCATCCACGACTAGAATTAGGCAATTAGAAGAATTCATGGATCAGGGTCAAAGCAAAGGGTACAAACCAGACAACAACTCCACTGCAACAAGTCTCCCCA
>JBMTWK010000655.1:0-2390 GCA_049452395.1 Prochlorothrix sp.
GGGGGGAAGAGGGCCGGAAGACCCGGACCCTACAGAGTTGGCTAACTCGCCCAAGGGAGATAGACCCCAGATTTAGGCGGGATCTAGCGGGATTTAGGCGGGATCTAAGAGGGCGAAATCCGAGAAGACAAACTCCTGGGTTACTGGCCCCTCAGGGGTTTCGGTGGTGATGCGACGTTCGCACAGGAGATAGTAGCCCCCGACTTCGGCATAGTTATCTTCAAATTCGCTCCGTCCGCCCTTGGCCTCACCGGTTTGGGGATCGTGGTAAACAGAGTCGTAGCAGTGGGAGAGGTAGCCTTGGCCGGTTTTGTGGCTGCTGAAGGTGTTGATGGTGACGACAATGCCGTGGATATGGCGATGGACGAGGCAAACTTCGTTGTCTCGAATTTTGTAGCGATCGCCCTCGGCTTTCCCTCCCATCAAAATTTCCTGGGCACCAGTTTCGTCTACTTCTCCAAAGCGAAAGGTGTTGTGGCCATGGGTTTCCGCAAAGGTCCGCCGCACGCGGTGAATCGCAACTTCATGGAGTTGGCCATGGACCGTCTTGTGGGCTGCTTCGTCTTCAATGCCGGTTACAGAAGGCTGAAACTTGGCAGTCACTTGGGCTTGGCCGGTATAGGTTTGGTCCCCTTGGCGATAGGTGACGGTGGCCCGATAACCGGGAAAATTTTTGTCCCAAGTGTAGCGATTTTCGTAGGCAGCTTGGAACAGATCCTGGGCACTGCCTTGGGTCAAATCGGGGACGATCGGAGTTTGGGGGGTTTGAACGCTAACCATATCGTTCTCCTAGAGGTTAGGGGACTCAAGGGCTGTTTGCTTTGCCATCCTAGGGTAGCGCTTTCCGGGGATCTTGGGCTATGGGGATTCCGGTTGAAAACCGGATGCAGCGGTCGGGCAAAGCAAACATCGGAACCACAGATCCGCGAAGCGGTCCAGACCCGCCGTGGAAAAATGCGCACCATCATAGCGATATTCAAGCCCAAGGGTGTCGGTGTCCGGACCTAACTCAATGCCGGGATCGCGGGCAAGCTCGCGCTGGGCCGATCGTAGGGGTTCATGACCGCTCAACTCAGCAAAGCGGGTTGCAACACAAATATAAACAGGGGCCGTTACCCCCAGATCCCGCAGGGCTTGGACGAGGCGGCGAAAGTGCTGCTGGTACTGGGCTGGGGGCGTATTCCAGGTGTAGGCATCGGCTTCGCCTTGGTGCCAAAGGACATGGGTGGGGGCGAGGTTGGCGGCTTGGAGTTGGGCGATCGTGGGGGGGATGCGATCGTACAAGTCCCCACCGGGTACCCATTGGGCAATGGCAGACCCCCCAATGGCGCGGGATGCCCAAATGACGCGATCGTAGTGGCCGGAGTCGAGCAGACGATCGCCTAAGCGGGTCCAAACACTGCCGCCACTGCCATCGGCACCGGGCAAGGGATCAGCAGCGGGTAACAGGCAACCTTGGTCAAAGCTCCAAACTCCTGGTTTGGCATGGTGGCGGGTTTCGCCATAGTTGGCGGCGTTGGACTGGCCCAGGATCAGCCCCACGATCGATCTGGTACGGCTTGCAGTCATCCCTTGCAGCTCTCTCTTGCCAGTATTGCTTGCGGTGATCCCTTGCAGTTATAGCAGTTCAGGCTGGGGGCTGGGGGCGATTCAGGTCTCAAGGCTGGGGAGAATGGGCAGAATTGTAGGAAAAAAACTTCAGTCCGCTGGCTCAGGGGGTGAGGACGTACGTTACTTTCGTGACGTTACTTATCGATTGGTGAGTAGCTTACGATGAAAATTCAAGGTTTAGGGAGCGTTTTTGTAGGACTTCCAGCAGGATTTATGTCGGACTTGCGTGGGACTTAAAGTGGAGTTTTGTAGGACTTGGAGGGGAGTTGGGGGCATAAGGAGTGAGAACAGGGGGGGTGGGGGCGATCGGGTTTGCAGCGGGGGCCGATCGCCCGCAATAATGACAGAGGACAAGGACAAACCTCAGCAGATACTGGAAAATTGGAGAGACTCCCTGCCCTGGCCCTCGATAAGGGAAAAAACACGGGGGATTGGAGGTTTCCGCCTACTCTTGCTAGAGGCTGCGGGGAAGTAGCACCAGCCTTACCGATCTGTGCCTTGTCCCTTGCCATCATCATCGCTGTGCTGTTTTCGCTTATGTCCTCTGCCCGATCGCTCTGCGTCCATCCCCACTACCTCGATCGCGTTCGCCATCGCTGTAAGCAACGCCACATCAGCCAGAATCACTTTGCAGGGGCCGTAGGGTGCTCACGGGATACGGTATCGAGCTTTTTGCGCGGGAAGCCGATCGATCGCTTCTATTTCCAAAAATGTTGTGCAAATCTCGACTTCGATCCCGCCCTCATTACCCAACCCGATCCCCAGCAGGAGCAAACCCC
>JBMTWK010000656.1:0-2383 GCA_049452395.1 Prochlorothrix sp.
ACCGGAGGTTTTGACCGGGGATTTACCGGACCGGGTTGAAGGGTGCGAGGTGCCCGTGGATTTGTTGTGACAATAGTGTAGCGGCTTGGTCTACGGCTAAGGGCGGTCCAAAGAGGAATCCCTGGCCATAGGTACAGCCTAGCGCTTGCAGTTGTTGCAATTGATAGGGGGTTTCGATGCCCTCGGCAACGGTTTCGAGATTAAAACCTTGGGCTAGGGTGAGAATCGTTTGGATAATGGTGGCCTGACTTTCTGCGGCAGCGGTGGCTCGGTTATCTAGGCTAGGCGGGGGCGAAATGAGGGCGGGGTCGATTAATTGCCAGACAAAGCTTTTGTCGATTTTGAGGGTGTTGACGGGCAGGGTTTGGAGGCGGCTGAGGGACGAGTAGCCGGTGCCGAAGTCATCAATGCAGAGCTGAATGCCAAGGGTGTGGATTTCTGAGAAGATCCGTTGCAGTTGCTCAGGGGACTGCTGAAACAGGCTTTCGGTAATTTCCACCTTTAGGGTCTGGGGCGCAAATTGCCACCGATCGCAGACGGATTTCAGCCGCTGTCCTAACCCTTGATCCTGAAGCTGGTAGGGCGAAAAATTCAGGCTTAAAAAGAGTTGGTTCACGAGGGGATAGTCCTGTGCCCAGTGGCAGAACTGCTGACAGGCTGCTTCCAAAACCCAAAAGTCAATGTCTTGGATCAGTCCCAGCTCTTCTGCAATGGTGACAAAGAGGCCAGGGGCCAGGAGACCCCGCTGGGGATGTTGCCAGCGCACTAGGGCTTCAAAGCCCGCAAGCTTGAGGGATTGTAAACAGACAATGGGTTGATAAAAAACCCGCAGTTCCCCACGGCTGAGGGCTTGTTGGAGATCGGTTTCTAGGCTGATGCGATCGAGGGCGGCTTGGCGAGAGGCCAAGTCCAGCAACAGATACCGTCCCGACCCCGATCGCTTGGCCTGATACATGGCCAAATCTACATCGCGCAAAATACATTTGACATCGCTATAGCCGAGTTCCTGGGTCACAATTCCCATGCTGCCGCTGACGGTGACAAGATAGGAGTCTACCCGAAAGGGCTGGCGAAACAAGGCCAAAATTGCGTGAATGAGGGGCAAAAGCTGGCTTTGGATCCACTGGGGCAGGTGCACATCGCAGGAGATGGGGGGGAGCTGTTCCCGCTGAGGGAGAGGGAAGGGCGAGGGCGGGAAAAGGGAGGAGGAGGGAAAAGTAGGATCGGCTCCGCCTGTAAAGTAGGTGGTAATTTCCGTGGTCTGTGGCCCCACAATAATCAGGAATTCATCTCCCCCTAGGCGACCCACAACCCCCTGATTGCCCACCTGTTTTTGGAGTTGTTGGGCCACTTGACGCAGCACGGTATCTCCGGTGCCGTGGCCGAGCCGATCGTTGACACCCTTAAAATGATCGAGGTCCACAAACAAAATGGCATAGGGTGTCCCGTCGCGGCGGGACTGGTGGAGCACTCTACTGAGGTGCTGGATCAAGTAGGCACGGTTATACAAGCCCGTGAGGGCATCGTGGGTTGCCTCGTACTGAAGTTGCTGCTCTTGTTCTTGGAGCTGGGCCACCATTTCTCGTAGGGCCGCTGTCCGTTGCATGACCTGCTGCTCTAAATCCAGCGTTAAGGCGTGGAGTTGGTGCTCTGTTTCCTCGCGGGCTTGGACTTCCTTGAGGAGTTGCTGATTTTTGAGGTGTAGCGCTTGGGTGAGTTGTTGCAGTTGGATCTGCCTTTGGATGCGACTGATGACCTCTGCCTGTTGAAAGGGTTTGGTAATGTAGTCCACGGCTCCCAACTGAAAGCCCTGCACTTTATGTTCAGTATCTGCTAGGGCGGTGAGAAAAATAACCGCGATCGAGTTGAGGGTTGGATGGGTTTTTAACTGTTTACACAGCTCAAAGCCCGTGATGTCCGGCAGCATCACATCCAGCAAAATGAGATCGGGCCGCACATAGTTCAATTTTTCCAGCATACTTTGTCCGCTCTGGGCCACCATGAGATCGTAGTGGCGGCTCCGCAGGATGCGACAAAGCAGTTTAAGATCGCTGAGCCGATCATCGACGATCAAGATCAGAGGTTCTGTGGACATAGTGGGGGACAGCGTGAAGTAGGGGAGACTGAACTGCTTCACCAGTAGGTACAACCCTAGGGGCTAGAACGGAGTGAGATATGAGGGGAAAATCTACGGTTCCCTGGGAATCCATCCCGATCGAGGGGATTTAGGGGTATCTGCTGCGATTGCTCCATATCCTTGCAAGCACTGAAAGAATTTCCCTGGAGTTGTGCTCGGCACGGAGCAGAACGGCTGTGCTTGCCGCTGGGGGGAGAGCGGTTTGGCTGGCGGTCCTGTCCCTAGGAAGGGCGCGGTGGGCCATTT
>JBMTWK010000657.1:0-2383 GCA_049452395.1 Prochlorothrix sp.
CACCGACCTCCAGCCAGAAGTACAGCCAGAACTGTAAAGCCATGTTAAGTTGATAAGCATTCTAAATTCTGAATTCTGCCTCCTGCCTTTGTGGTTGCTGAACGATGGTTGCTGAACGATTCCCCGACTTAAATCAGGATTACTATGGCCTGTTGGGACTTAGCCCAGCGGCGAGTTTGACCGACATTCGCCAAGCCTATCGGGACTTAAGCAAGCAATATCACCCCGATACAACGGTTTTGGACCCTGAAGAGGCAACGCAAAAGTTTCAGCAGCTTCAGGAAGCCTACTCCACCCTCAGCAATGCCGAGCAGCGCCGTCAGTATGACCTGTGGCGCACCTATTTGGCGAAGCGGGCCGCTGTCGCGTTGGCCGAGGCAGAGTTAAAAGTGGGGCCGATCGCCTGGTCCCTGTATCGCCGCGAGGCCGATCGCCCCGAAGCCGATCGCACCGCCCCCGCAACCGCAACCGCCCCTAGCCAAACCGCCACCGCCACCCCAACCCCCGGCACAACCCCCGGCACAACCCCAACCCCCGGCGCAACCGGAGTTGCTGGCCCCGGCCCCACGCCACCCTTCCCCGAAGACAGACCCGCCGATCCCGCTGCGGTGCCCAGTTGGGCGGAACCCGGAGCAGCGGGGGAGACGATCGACGATCGCCCCTGGGAAGACCACTACAGTTCCTCAGCCTATTTAGACGCGATCGATCGGCCCCTCTCTGCGGGGGAAGTCTTTGCCCTCTTTTTGCTAGGGGTCACCTTTGTCGGCTGCATTGTGCTAGCCATAGCCCTCGGCATTGCGCGGGGAGAGCTAATTTTGGGCGACGGACTGTAGGGCACCCCGCCACAGGGGGTAAACTGGAGCAATACACAAGAGGAGCGGCGATCGATGCAGATTGTGGTGATTGGTAGAGGCTTTGGCGGGCTTTCTGCGGCGATTCGGCTCCAGGCCCTGGGGCACCAGGTCACGATCGTCGAAAAACGGGATCAACCCGGAGGACGGGCCTACGTCTATAAGCAGGACGGCTTCACCTTCGACGGCGGACCCACCATCATCACCACCCCCCAAAAAATCGAAGACCTCTTTACAACGGCAGGCCGCAACCTCGCGGACTATCTCACCCTCATCCCCCTCGATCCGTTCTATAACATCCGCTTTGAAGACGGCTCGGTTTTCCATTACAACAACGACGCAGACCAGTTAAAGGCCCAGATCAAAGCCTTTAATCCCGCCGATTTAGCCGGATATGAGCGGTTTTACCGGGCTTCCGAGGCCATTTTCCAGACGGGGCTACCCCTCATGGAGCAGTCCTTTGATCAGCTAGGATCCATGCTACCCGTCGCTCCGGCTATGGTGCGGCTACAGACCTATCGATCGGTCGCCGGATTCGTGAACCAATACTTCCAAGATCCCCGCCTGCGCCAGGTCTTTAGCTTCCATCCCCTGCTCATTGGGGGGCACCCCTTCCAGAGCAGCGCCCTCTACGCCATGATCCACAAGCTAGAGCAAGCCTTTGGCATTTGGTACGTGCAGGGGGGAACTGGGGCGCTGATACAGGCTATGGTGCGGGTATTTGAGGAATTGGGCGGGGTGCTGCGCCTAGGGGCAGAAGTAGCGGAAATTGAGGTTACAGACGGGGGGGCGCAGTTTAACGGGGCGCAGGGTAACGGGGCAAACCCAAACCAGCCGACGGGAACCCGACAGGCAACGGGGGTGCGGTTACAGTCCGGGGAGCGGATCGCCGCCGCAGCCGTTGTCAGCAATGGCGACGTGGCCCACACCTATATGCAGTTGGTGCCCCCACAATTTCGGCGGGTCAACACCGATCGGCGGCTCCAGAACTTCCGCTACTCCATGTCCCTGTTTGTCTACTACTTCGGCACCGATCGCCAATACCCCGACCTCGCCCACCACGAAATCCTCCTCGGCTCCCGCTATCGCCCTTGGCTGGATGATCTGTTTAACCGCAAGGTCTTACCCGAAGACTTTTCCCTTTATTTGCACCGCCCCACCGCCACCGATCCCCGCTTGGCCCCGCCCGGTTGTGACTGCTGGTATGTTCTGGCTCCGGTGCCCAACTTAGATAGCTCCACGGACTGGCGCACCATGGCCCAGCCCTACCGCGATCGCATCGTGCAATACCTGGAACAGCGCTACCTCCCCAACCTCTCCCAGCACATCGTCACAGAACACTGGATCGACCCCCTCCACTTCCAAGACACCCTCAACAGCTACAAAGGCAGCGCCTTTTCCATTGAGCCGACCCTGTTCCAGTCGGCCTGGTTCCGGCCCCACAACCGCAGCGAAGATATCCCCAACCTCTACTGTGTCGGCGCAGGCACCCATCCCGGTGCGGGCTTACCCGGAACCCTCAGTTCAGGCAA
>JBMTWK010000658.1:0-2377 GCA_049452395.1 Prochlorothrix sp.
CGTTTTGGTTTTGCTCTTCGCTCGTTTCTGTCCCTTGGGCGGACCATCCCCCTGCGGCGCTTCAGGGTCTGAAGGGGCCGCCGCGTCTGGGGCTTTGGGCGGGCTGGGCGGCTTCAGCGCCGTGGCAGCAGCTTTTCGCTGGGGCGGTCCCTGAAGGACAGGATTTCCCTCTGGCGCAGTGCCATTCCCGTTTAGATCACTGCCAACATCCAAGTCGGCTGTACTCCCCGCATCAGGGCTGGGGCTGGGGGCGGGAGGGGTGACGGATTCGAGGGGAGCGGACGGGGTAACGGATTCGGGGGGAGCAGCAGTGGGCACAGTGGCAGTCGTTGGAGGGGCAGAGGGAGCGGGGCGGGGGGTGGTGGAAGACGGAACAGGTCGGGTCGGTGGTTTCACAAGCGTAGCGTCAGACTGAGATGCAGGGTCGTCAGAGGAAGAGGGGTGATGACTACGGACTTCCAAAATTTGTTGTTTTTTCACTCCATTACGAGACCGGTGGGGGCGCTTGGCAGCGTCATCAGATTTGTGAGTCGCGGAACGAGTAGAGGGAAAAATTTCCAGGGCCTTGGAGCGAATACGCTCTGCTTCCTCTTCTGAAATTGTACTGCTGTGGCTCTTCACCGCAATCTCTAGCCGCTCACAGACCGCTAAAATATCTTTATTGTCAAGCTCTAGCTCCTTAGACAACTCATAAATTCTGACTTTGCCGTTGTTCATCCACACTTCCCTCTTGGTAGTCAATTGGTCGGGTTTATTGCTGCATTGAGTTCATGGGAGTATCCCCTCGTTTTACAACAAGAAAGGCTCTGACCTAGTTCGCTGCTGGCGCTAGCCTACGCTCGGACCCGTCTTAGGAGAAGGGGGAGGTGCCCCTTCTGGAATGCCGATCGCCCCATTGCCGATCGAACCTAGGTACAATCCCTAATCTTACACAATAGAAGGCCGGGCTGCTCAGTCGCAACCGCAACAGTTTTTTATTTTGTTACTTTGTCTAGAAATGCGCAAACGATTGTATCCGTGAGGATTTCCCCTCTGGAGTCAGGCCAAGGGATGAACTCCGATTCGGGCAAGCATAGGGAGATTCTCTGTCTTATTCAGACCCTCAGGGGGTTCATCCTCCCCATTGCGTTGAATCCCCCAATTCAAGCGGTCACCTGCTGCTAAAAAACCTTAACCCAAGGGCCGCAAACCCTGACGGGGACTGGGTTCCCCAGCGTGGGGCACCTTTGGGATCTGAGGGGGATCGATCGGGTCAATCAGAAGCTTCCCTACCCCCTTCTCGCTGTCTCTATCGTTCCCAGAAACCGCGAAAAATCTCTGTTTCCATCCAGTAAACCCCACAAGCTTAAGAGTTTTGGAGTTTTGGGGCGCTGCCCCATCGCCCACCCCAATTTGTGTACAGCTTGTTTACAACTTGTTCACAAGATTTGATAGTCCACAATATCTTAAGTTTTTATTAAATTAAGACACTTTGCCGCGATCGAAGAGGCTTTGCGGTGTGGGTTAACTGACGAGATCGGGGCAATCCCCCCAGGATTACGCCGGTTTTGTGGTCAGAGGGGAGCCACGGGGGCGCGACCCCCAGGGCAGTTCTTACTTAAGGAAGAGCGTTGCGGGGAAGTGAGGATAGATCAGGATCGCATCAGGACTACATCAGGACCGGGAGGCGTGCTGGGGAACTGGGGCCGTTTGGGTGACGGGAGGGGAGATCGCCGTCGCACAGGCCAACTCCAGGGGCTGATTGTGGAGCACCATGGTCACAGAGTCATTAACCTGGAAGCCGATATGCTCGTAAAAATGCTGCTTATGGGAGGTCATGAGATAAACCCGCTCCGTCCGGCTAACGTAGGGGTGGCTCAGGACCGTTTGCACCAGCTTGCGCCCAATGCCGCCCCCCTGAAAGTCGGGATGCACCACCACGTCCCAGATGGTTGCTCGGTAGACTCCATCGGAGGTAGCACGGCAGAACCCCACCAACCGATCGCCCACCGTCGCGCTCACAACGGGGTTGCTGTTGGCGAGGGCAATGCGGAGATCGTCCAGGCCGCGATCGGGTGCCCAGTGGGCAGTGAGGTGAAACAGATCCCGAAGTTGGGCGAGGTCAAGGTGGGGATCAAGACGGGGCAGGCTAGGGGCTTGGAGACGGGGATCGGTTGCAACTAATTTGGGGGCAGTGGGTTGGTCCCAAACCCGTTGGTGCAGGTGCAAAAAAACGTGGCTACAGTCCATGGGCCAAGAGCATCAGGTAAAGGCGTAAGGGCGGAGGAGTACTGTTATCTGTGGCACTAGTAGACCAAGGCATAAGCTTTTCACCCCTTAGTGTGAGCGTCTCGGTGTGAGCGTCTCGCTCACCACGCGGGCAAGATGCCCGCACTAG
>JBMTWK010000659.1:0-2376 GCA_049452395.1 Prochlorothrix sp.
CGATGGACCCCCCTCTAACCCTCTTTCTTCCGTTAACCCCTGAATAGTTACCAAGGGGCTTTAAGGTTCGGGCAAGGTGAAGTAGAACGTGGTGCCGGAGCCATAGACTGACTCAATCCAGATCTGCCCTTCGTGCTGTTCGATGATTTTTTTGACAATGGTGAGGCCAACTCCGGTGCCGCCGCCGTACTGATTGAGGCCGTGGAGCCGCTTAAAAATGCGGAAAATTGAGTCGTGGTGCCGATCGCGGATGCCAATGCCATTGTCCCGCACATAGAAGCAGGAAAAACGCTCTGCGGAGTCGGGAACCCGATCGGGCGGGGGCGGAATGCTGCCAATTTCAATGATCCGGCGGTCACTGTCGTTATATTTCAGGCCGTTGTGGATCAAGTTCATGATCACTTCGGCGATGAGGGAGCGATCGCCCTGGGCCGGGGCTAGATCGGGGGCAATTTTCAACTCAAAGTCTGAGTCTTGGGGATTGATCCGCAGAAAGTCTAGCGCCTCGTGGATGATCTCAGGCCAGTCGATCGGGGACCAGTGCAAGTTGTGCCGACCCAGGCGGGAGAAGCGCAGCAGCCCGTTGATCAGATCTTCCATGCGTTGGCTCAGGCGCACGAGGGTGTTGAGGCGATCGACCCCCTCGGCATCTAAGGTGCTGCCGTAGTCTTCTAGTAAAAAGGTGGCGTAGTTATGGATGCCCCGCAGTGGCTCCCGCAAATCATGGGAGGCAATGTAGGTGAAGGTGTCGAGCTGGGCGTTGCTCTGTTGTAGTTCCAAGTTAAAGGCGGCTAGCTCATCCGCCTGTCGCAGCAGCAGCGAGACAATATGGCTGCGCACCGCCAGTGTCGCTTCCAAAATCCAGTCCTCCCAGGGCTTGGCCTGTTGGTGAACCAGTTCCTGCCATGCCTCAAAGGAGGCGCGGGGGGTGAGGTGCAGACTGCCGTTGGCGTGGACTTGGGTATTGGCGCTTGGCTTCCCGGCCCAGGTTACGGTTTGGGGCAGTTCGGGCCGGAACCAGAGGAGGTATTGGGGGCGGGTTTGGGTGACGGAGAGGGCGAGGAGACCGCTGGCGACTTCGGCAAAGTCTTGGGCGGGGGCGTAGACTTGGGCGAGGGAGTGGTTGACAAAGGCACCTTGGGCATCTAGCTGATCCGGTAGCCAGATTAAGAGTTCCCGCAGGTACCATTCTGGGGGGACTTGCCCGACGCTGTACCAGGTTTCGTTGCCGTAGAAGGCGAATCCCGTGGCTTGGGCTAGGGCCATGAGGGTTTCTTGGTGGGCTTGCAAAACTTTGAGGTGATTGCCGTCGGTGCCGAGGGCTTGGAGAATGCGGCTTTGGAGGACTTGGGTTTGGAGCTTTTGTTCGAGGAAGGTTTGTCCCTCGCGGGCGACTAACTCCAAGGCGAGGGTTTGGCCCATAAATTCGCAGGCGGTGCGCACCATATAGGGCACATAGCGCGGGCTGTAGTGGTGGCAGGCAATGAGACCCCAGAGCTGATGGTTGACGACTAGGGCTATGGTTAAGGTGGCCCGAACGCCCATGTTTTGGAGGTAGGTGCAGTGGCAACCGACGGCTCCCCGCAAGCCACAACGGCTCATGTCTATGGTTTTGGCGCGTTCTAGGGCACGTTGCTCTGCGTTGCCGATCGTGGCTCCGATCGCTGGGATCGCGACTCCCTCTAGATCCACGATCGGCACGGGTTCGTAGCCTACTTCGGGAATGAGCCGCACCAAGTTCAGGATAAAAAGGCGGGCGGCGGCTTCGGGGATGTCTGTGGCGGGGTAATGTAGCCCCAGAAATGGCTCTAGGTGCGCTTCGCGGGACTCGGCGATGACTTGGCCATGGCGATCGGCTCCGAAGCGGTAGAGCATGACCCGATCGAAGCCGGTCAGACGCTTTAATTCCACGACGATCGCATCGCAGAGTTCTTGGAAGGTTTTGGTGCTGTGGGTAATTTGGAGGGGGGCTTTGGTGAGGCGATAAAAGTCAACAAAGTAGGTGCTGGCGTTGGGGGAGGCGGGGGGAACTGGCTCTAGTTCTAGAATGAGTTGCTGGCTGGGCGATCGATGGAAAACGCCTTGGAACAACTGGGACCGATCGGCAACGGTCACCACAAAATCCAGCGGGTTGAGATATTCAAACTGTCCTTCTAAACAGCCCCGCAGGCGATCGAGGTCGCCAGACTCCAAAATGTCACTAATGGGCAGCCCTAAAATTTGCTCTGGACGACAGCCCAAGTGCTGCTCCGTATTGGCGCTAATCTGCACAATTCTGAAGTCTGGCTCTGTGAGGACCAGTAAAAGACCATGGGGCTGGATATACCCTGGGGCGTGAACGGATTCGACTGCATTCACGGGATTTAAGGTGCGACT
>JBMTWK010000660.1:0-2375 GCA_049452395.1 Prochlorothrix sp.
GCTTTGAGGGCCTGTTCTCCTCCGACTGAGGGCTGATCGCCGCCCCGCACGCAGTGGACAAAATGTTCTAGCTCAGCGTGGAGCGGCTCAATGTTGCTGGTGTAGACTTTTTCGATGAGGCCGTCTTGGCGATAGAGCACTTGGCCGTAGTCTGTGGAGCAATTTGCTGTTGTTTGGCGGTGAATCAGGATTTCGTTGTTTAAGAAGTCTGCTTCGGTCAAGGAAGCTTTGCAGTGGGCGACAATGCGGCGAATTTTGCGATGGGTGATTTTGCTGGCGGTGATGGTGGCGACGATGCCGTTGGTGAAGCCGATCGTTGCCGTTACATAGTCCAACATGCCGGAATTGCTAGCGCTGCTGCCGCTGGCGTGGATTTTGGCAACAGGGGCGTTCGCTAGCTCTAAAAGCAGGTCAATATCATGGATCATCAAGTCGAGGACCACGGAAACATCGTTGGCCCGATCGGAATAGGGACTCATCCGGTGGGCTTCTAGGGCGAGCAATTCTTCGGTTTTGAGCACCTTGCTCAGTTCTTGAAACGAGGGATTAAAGCGCTCAATATGGCCCACTTGCAAAATGCATTGGGATTCTGCCGCTGCATTGACCAAGGACTCTGCTTCATGAATACTGGCGGCGATCGGCTTCTCAATTAAAATATGGACCCCAGCCCGTAGGCAGTTCATTCCCACGGCATAGTGCTGCCGGGTGGGCACTGCTACACAAACTGCCTCCACATGGGGCAGCATATCTCGATAATCTTCAAAAAAGCGAACCCGGTACTTACTGGCTGTGTCTAAGCCCCGTTCCACGTTAACATCGGAAATTCCGGCCAACTCCACGTCCTTCAGCAGACTCAGCACCCTCGCATGGTGCTGCCCCATATTGCCAACCCCGATGACTCCCACCCGAATTGGTTCGGACTGGCTACGATGGAGATCCGACTCAGACCATGTCGCTGCCATGTGATATGTGCTCCTCTGCGTCCCGCTGCTGTCAATGGATTGCTGCTGTTTTACTCGTGCTTTGTGTGATCCCAGCGATCGTCAGGAGCGTCCCGTCATCCATGGGGATTTCTCGATCGCACCGTGACCCACCACCGACCCCAGGAACGGGGAGCAGGGAATCACCTGGACAGAGGTCTCTCAGCAATGGAATGGATTGGAGATGCGGCCATGACTTCACCCAAGGGAACACAACCGATACTATCACGGTCTTGGCGGATGTGAAGAGCCGACCCTGATTAGGATGGAGTCTCGCCAAAATCATGACCCCTAAACCGTCCAACCCTTGTAGGGGCAGTTTTTTTGAGCAATCCCTTTAGGCGGGTTTCTGAAAGTGGAAAATCCCCCAGGCCAAGTATCCTTTGTGGCCCCCATCAATCCAGTAGCGTAGCCCCTTTTTCATATTTTCGAGATAGGTTGCCGAGATTTTCAGTTGCAGTTGGTCTTGGCGGGCTTCGGTCTCTGCCAAGACTCGGCTATAGTGGCGGATCAGGTGATGGGTCAGTTCCTCAAACCCCACTTCCACTAATCCATGCTTTTGGGCCTCCTGGCGGTAGTACTGGGGAGAACCGAGGGTATCCAGGTGAATTCGGTTTAAAATTGGCTCTAGAACCTGTTTAGGGCAGTTATCTGCCTGCATTGGATCCGTAAAGACAAAATGGCCTCCCGGTTTCAGTACCCGTGCTACTTCTGCGATCACCTGGGCACGCTGGCCGCTGTGTAAAATGGCATCCTGGGAACAAACTGCATCAAATGTGTTGGTTTCAGCCGGAATTGACTCAAAATTGCCGTCTATAACCGTGATACGATCGGCCAAGCCTGCTTTCTCATTTAATTTGCGGTGACGTTGGTTCTCCACGCTGCTGAGGTTGAGGGCTGTGACTGAGCAGCCAAAGTTTTTGACCAAATACCGCGCCGTTCCGCCGTAGCCCGATCCCAAATCTAAGAGCTGGGTAGACTGATTGAGGTTGCCAAAGGTTGCGGCAATGCGGGAGATGGTTCGTTGGCTGGCGGGCGCGATCGCCTCAGTTTCTGACTCATAGAGGCCAATATGAATATCTTCACCCCCCCAAACCTCTGCATAAAAGGTATCGGCATCGTGACTGTCGTAGTAGTCTTGGGCTACTTTGACCACGGCAGAGAAGGCAGTATTGGCAGCGGTAGACATGAAATTTCCTGGGGATGGTGAACGAATTCAGGCGGGAAGTTGGGCCGAAGAGGGGAGCCATGGGGGCACGACCCCGATCGAGATTCTTCTAAAGTGGGATGCGGGTGTATCCCACTTTAGAAGCCCTCACCCTAAATCCCTCTCCCGCTTTGGGAGAGGGACTTTGAAAATTCTTGCTCCCCTTCGCCCGTCCTGGGAGAAGGGGC
>JBMTWK010000661.1:0-2375 GCA_049452395.1 Prochlorothrix sp.
GGGCTTGGATCACGGAGCAGTTTGTGAAGTACCGCAACCCTGGCACCTCTGCGGAGGCGGGTCTCCGTCGTCGTCGTGAGGCAGAAGCCAAGCTCTTTACGTCGTAATTGGGTCGAAATTGCCGGTAGGGGCAAACCCCCCGTGGTTGCCCTGGTTTGGTCCTAAATTGGGCCGAAATCGCCGATCGGGGCAATCCCCCCGTGGTTGCCCTGGTTTTGCTTGAAGAGGGTCGGCACAGGGGCACGACCCCTACCAGAATTCTTCCAAAATGAGATGCACCTAAATTGCCGATCGGGGCAAACCCCCTGTGGTTGCCCTGGTTTTGCTCGAAGAGGGGAGCCACGGGGGCACGACCCCTACCAGAATTCTTCCAAAATGAGATGCACCCAAATCGCAGATCGGGGCAATTCCCCCATGGTTGCCCTGGTTTTGCTCGCAAGAGAGCCAAAATCACCCGTAGGGGCAAACCCCCCGTGGTTGCCCTCTTGCTGGCCCGATCGGGCAAAGGTGGCCATGAACCGGGGAAACCTCTACGATCGGGCTGATGTTGCTGTAGGTTGTTGTAGGTTGTTGCAGGTGGTTGGTTGCAGGGGATTGGTTGCTGGTAATTGGTTACCGGTGATTGGACTGAGCGATCGCAAGATCATCAACTGCGGACCGATCGACGTTCCATTGTGTGTTTTTTGAGGTTCTGTTGTGGTCAACAGTTGGTGGCATATCCAGGTTGTGGGGGATCCCATCCTGGAGGATTTAATTTTTTGGCGCTTAGACGACTTCGGCTGTCGGGGTATGGCACGGGAAGCCAAAGGATCTTCCTACTTGGTTCATAGCTATATGCCCCAGGAACAGGCCCATAGCCTCGACTTAGCTGCCTTGGCTTTGCTCCTACGACAAGATGCGCTGACTTTGGGCTTTGGTGCGCCCCAAACCCAGTGGGGCCTGATTGATGAAGAGGACTGGGCCAGTAGCTGGAAAAGCTATTGGCAACCCCAGAATATTGGCGATCGCTTTTTGATTTGTCCCTCCTGGCTAGAGCCGCCGGACACCGATCGGCTGGTGATGCGCCTGGATCCGGGGGTTGCCTTTGGGACCGGCACCCACCCCACAACCCAGCTTTGTCTGGAATCGCTGGAAATGCGGGTTTCCAAGGACAGCGAGGCTGTGATTGCCGATATTGGCTGGGGGGCGGGGATTTTGTCGAGCGGGGCGGTGATGTTGGGGGCGAAGCAGGTGTATGGGGTTGATGTGGATCCCATGGCGGTTAAGGCAAGCCGCAGTAACCGCGACTTCAACCAGCTTACGGCGCAGCAGTTGATTCTAGGGCTGGGCAGCGTGGAGCAATTGGCGGCCCTGTCCGATCAATCCCTCTATTTTGACGGTTTGGTCTGCAATATCCTGGCGGAGGTGATCGTGGATTTAATTCCGGCGATGACGGCGATCGCCAAGCCCCAAGCCTGGGGAATTCTCAGTGGGATTTTGTTGGACCAAGCCAAGCCGATCGCCGATACCCTGGAACAAAATGGCTGGACTGTGGCGACCCTGTGGCGACGTAAGGACTGGTGTTGCTTTAATATCCGTAGGAACTAACCCTCTGGACGCGATATACCCTTGTCCTGAAGTCCCTCCCCCAAAGTCCCTCTCCCACCACGGGCGCGGGACTTGCAGCCCAGCCTTTCTTGCTCCCTAATGCTATGCCTCAGCCGCCTTCTCGACCCCGATCGACCCAACCCTCGAATTCGGGCCAAAACCCCCAAGGTCGTCCTCGCGGCACTTCCCGCACCAATCCCCGCGCAACCCCGCGCACAAATCCCCGCACCCGTACCCAGCAGGCGGATCGATCGGCTTCTCGCCAAGCTCCCCGCCGCGATCGCAGTCCTTGGCAGCGGTTTTTGCCCCCCTTCCTCAATTTAGAGGCGACGAGCCTGGAACAGGGCTTGGGGAAGCTCTTGGTGGGGCTGGGGGCGGGGTCGATCGTGGCGGTGGTGGCGCTGGTGCCAACGGTGAACCGGCTGCATTGCGATCGACAGGCCCAATATCACTCGGTGTGTTGGGTGCGGGGCTTTAGCTTGGTGGGTTTGCCGGTGCGGAATCTGAAGTTGGATCCCCTCCAGGGGGCGCAGTTCCAACCGGCGGAGCGAACAGCGGGCTATGGGACGCGGGTGTTGCTGTCGTCTACAAAGGGGCAGTTGGTGCCTTTTTCGGTCTATGGCACAACCTGGGAGACCTGTCGTCAGGCCAGCGATCGTATTAATGCGTTTCTGGGCGACCCAACCCAAGAGTCATTTACCTTTTGGGATTTAGTGCCGTCGCCTCTGCTGCTGACGGTGCTGCTGGGGGGCGGTGGCGCTGCCTTGGGCGCATGGCTGTTGGGAGCG
>JBMTWK010000662.1:0-2375 GCA_049452395.1 Prochlorothrix sp.
CTCAAATAAAGGTATTCAGGGCAGTTTCTGTCCTCAGTCCTTTTACTATAAAGGCGATCGTCAAATCCAAAGCAAGGGCTTAAGAAGAATTCCCGTTCCTTAAAAGTCCCTTGGGGGCAGTCCCTGGGCGATCGCTCACCGGAGACCCCGCCAACCGCCCACCCAGGAGACCCACCCGCTAGAGCATCCTGCCTCGCCACCGCGCGATCGTCCCCCTCCCCTGTGCCATTCCCATCCCCTTCCCCCATCCCATTCCAACGCCACCCATGTCCCGCGCCAAATCCCTCCAAACCTACATCCTCACCCGCCTGCTCCTCGCCCCCTTAATGCTGTGGACCATCACCACCGTGGTTTTCCTGCTCCTGCGGGCCACACCGGGCGATCCCGTCGATGCCATTCTGGGGACCAAAGCCCCCGCCGCCGCCAAGGAAGCCCTCCGCCAGCAACTGGGTCTCTCCGGCTCCCTCTGGGACCAGTACCTCAGCTATATGGGCAGCCTGCTGCGGTTGGACCTTGGCACCTCCCTCACCAGCCGAGGCCAAACCGTCGTCGAGATTATCCAAAACTACTTTCCCGCCACCGCAGAGCTAGCCCTCTATAGTTTGGCGATCGCCTTCGGCCTGGGGTTGCTCATCGGTAGCCTTTCCGCCACCCGTCCCAACACCCTTTGGGATTTAAGCGGCAGATTATTTGGCATTCTCACCTATGCAGTCCCCGCCTTTTGGGCTGGCATGGTGCTGCAATTACTCTTTGCCGTCCAACTCCAATGGCTCCCCCTCGGCACCCGCTTTCCCACCAACGCCACCCCCCCCGACCCCATCACCGGCCTGTACACGATCGACAGCTTGCTATTGGGGCAATGGGGCAACTTTGGCACCGCTGTCTATTACCTAATCCTGCCCTGTTGCACCCTGGGGCTACTCCTCAGCGGCATTTTTGAACGCATCGTCCGGGTCAATTTGCGCCAAACCCTCCAAACCGATTATGTCGAAGCAGCCCGCGCCCGTGGCATTTCCGAAACCCAAATTCTCTGGGGACACGCCCTCAAAAATGCCATGATTCCCGTCATTACAATTTTGGGCCTGACCCTTGCCGCCCTCCTCGGCGGTGCCCTCCTCACAGAAGTCACCTTTTCCTGGCCCGGTTTAGCCAATCGCCTCTATGAAGCAATTTCCCTGCGCGACTATCCCACCGTCCAAGGCATTGTCGTCTTCTTTGCCGCCATTGTTGTTTTAGCCAGCATCCTCATCGACATTTTAAGTGCCTATATCGATCCTCGAATCCGGTATTAGGGACCCGCACAAACCACAACATCGGGTCCATCCCACCGTTGCAGGGAAGAATAGACCAGCCAACTGCCCAGCCACGGCAGCGATCAGATTGTGGCAGCAGATTATACCCCCCATGGGTAACACCCCCAATCCTGCCCCGGAGGGAGGGTACCAGGACCACAGCAGGGCTGCTTACGCCGTCCTCCCAAAGCCAAGCCCCCAGACCCAGACCAAGGGCAAGAGTCCGGGGATCTGTCCCTATTGCGCCTTACCTTCCCCGCCCCTTGCCCATTGCCATTCCCCTTAACATCCCCCTTCCCATCAGGCTTGTGGCGATCGGGCTGCCAAAATCCCAGCCCAATTTTTGTCCGCAATTTTTGTCCCATTTAAATTTGGGCCTCCAAAAGTTAGAGTTTTTTTACCCAAAAAGGTGACAATTCTCCAAAATATCTATACCCTAGAATTAAATTTACTAGGATCAATCGGCGGTACAGAATTATGCCGAAAGTTAAAGAAGTCAAAAAACCGGCTGTTAAAACAGTGAGTCGGGTCGTTGAGGCTCCCCCTGTGGTTGATGGCACTCCCCTAACTGGGAAAGCCCTTCTCAATAGGACCAAGGAATTACCGGACCTCTCACGTCGGGAACTGGCCCGTGAATGTGGCTATTACAGCACCACAAAAAAAGGGGACGTTCGGATTAATCTAGCAGAGTTCTATGAAGCCCTGCTGGAAGCAAAAGGAGTGGTTTTGGACACAGAGTCGTCCCAAAAACGGGGACGGGAAGCGACCTACCGGGTCAGTGTTCAAAAGAATGGCCAAATCCTAATCGGTTCTGCCTACACCAAAGAAATGAATTTGGAACCGGGCGATGTGTTTGAGGTCAAGTTGGGCTACAAACACATTCACCTGATTTACCAAGGTGCCGATGAGGAAGAGGAAGAGTAAGCCTAGCGCCTTGATGACAGTATCAAGGTGTTCATCTCACTTTAAGCCTCTAACGTTGACCCTCTCACTTTAACCCTCCCACAGTGACCCGCAACCGGGTCCATCCCACTTTGGTCAATGAACCGATTGGGTAGGGGCAATCCCCCCGTGGTTGCCCCG
>JBMTWK010000663.1:0-2370 GCA_049452395.1 Prochlorothrix sp.
AAAAACTGACTTATAGACCGGTGTGTCAGTGACGACGCTGGAGCGTCGCGGCAGGCATTCCCACACAGAGCGGGGGAACGAGGATTTGCTCAGACTGCCCTAGTGCCCACACAGAACGTAGAAACTAGGAGAGATCAGCCTACATTCGCTCTAAAACTTGGATACCCAGCAAAGAGAGGCCCAGTTTGAGGGTGCGGGCCGTGAGATCCGCCAAAACCAAGCGGGAGGTGCGTTGGGGATCCTCTGCCTTGAGGATGGGGCAGCGATCGTAAAACTGATTAAACTTCTGGCTTAACTCAAACAGATACTGACAAAGGCGATTGGGCAACAGATCCTGAGCCACCGCCTGAATCACCGTCTCCAGTTGCAACAGATGCTTCGCCAACGCTAGCTCCAGCTCATCCTCTAAAATCACCGGAACCTCAGCCCCACTCGCCCGTAACTGCTCAAAATCAATTCCCCCCTTGCGGCTAATCCCCTGCACCCGCACATAGGCATAGAGCATATAGGGGGCCGTATTGCCCTGGAGCGAGAGCATTTTGTCATAGCTGAAAATATAGTTACTGGTGCGGTTTTGGCTCAAATCGGCATACTTTACCGCACTCATACCAATCACCTGGGTATCCGCCAGGATTTTCTCAAAATCCCGCGCCGTTAGGTCATGGGCCTCGCCCCAGCGCTGGGTTAGGATCTCCCGCACTTGAGTCAGCAGGGGTTGGGCGATCGCCGGGGCACTGGCGGAATCCTGGAGCCAACCGGGAACGCGCCGCTGGACTGCTTCGATAAGGCTGGCCTTGAGGACATCGACTTTCTCGGCGATCGGCTGCTCCCCCGGCACCGCTGCCGCCGCCGTTTCCCAGTCCCCGATCGCGCCCCACTCCTGGGCCACCGCTTCCCAGTCCTGGGCCTGAACCACCTCATATAAGGCCACATCTGCCCGTAACCAGGCTTCATCCAACAAATCCCGCAGCCGTACAGTTTCTCCCGATCGCGTTTTCAGCCGCTTGCCATCTTCCCCCTGCACTAACCCAAAGGGCACATGGGCCAGTTCCACCGTCTCCGGCACCCAGCCCGCCCGCTGCGCCACCTGGAAAACTTGGGCAAAGTGGTTAGACTGACCCGCATCGGTAATATAAATCAGGCGATCGGCCTCGTCTTGGCTCACCCGGTAGCGAATTGCGGCCAAATCCGTGGTGGCATAGTTATAACCCCCGTTGGACTTTTGGATAATTAGGGGCTGGGGCTTGCCCTCCCGGTTGGTAAAACCCTCTAAAAAGACGCACTGGGCACCGTCATCCTCTTCCAGCAAGCCCAATTCCCGCAAGTCTGCCACCACATCCCCCAAATAGGGGTTATAAAACGATTCCCCCCGCTCGTTCAGGCAAATATCCAGGCGATCGTAAATTTGCTGGAATTCCCGCCGCGACTGGTCACACAGCAACTGCCATGCTTGGCGGCTAGCCCCATCCCCCTGCTGGAGCTTCACCACCTCATCCCGCGCCTGGGCCTGAAAAGCGGGGTCTTCATCAAAACGTTGCTTCGCCTGCTTATAAAAAGCCACCAAATCCCCCAAATCCAGCGCATCCGCCTGGGTCAGAGCATCGGGAGCCACTTCCCCCAAATAGGTAATCAACATCCCAAACTGAGTCCCCCAGTCCCCCACATGGTTCAGCCGCAGCACGGGATAACCGAGAAATTCCAGGGTGCGGGCGATGCTGTCGCCGATAATGGTCGATCGCAGGTGCCCGACATGCATTTCCTTGGCAATATTGGGGCTAGAGAAATCAACCACCACCCGTTGCGCCTGGGTGATGGGGGTAATGCCCAGGCGATCGTCCCGGTGTCGCTGTTGCAATTCCTGGGCCAAATACTCAATCTTGAGGCGCAGGTTAATAAAGCCCGGTCCCGCAATTTCCGGCGGTTCGCACAGTTCGGCGATCGTCTCCGGCAAATGCTCTAAAATTTGGCTAGCGATCGCGCGGGGAGCCTGTTTTAGGGTTTTAGCAAGGCCCAAGGCCGCATTGCATTGGTAGTCGCCATGCTGGGGATTGTTGGCGGGTACCAGGAGAGGATCGCCGCTGGGCCAGGTCAGGTCAAAGGCTTGGTGGAGGGCGTGGGCAAAGGCGGCAGTGAGGCGATCGATCGGGGCGGTCATGGGGACGGGTTCCAAAGGGGACGGGAGAGAGAAATAAACAAGGGGAAGAGGGTGAACCTGGTGCAGGGCAAGAGATTGAGGTAGGGGCAATCCCCCCGTGGTTGCCCTCGTTTGGGGCAGGGCAAGAGATTGAGGTAGGGGCAATCCCCCCGTGGTTGCTCTCGTTTGGGGCAGGGCAAGAGATTGAGGTAGGGGCAATCCCCCCGTGGTTGCCC
>JBMTWK010000664.1:0-2364 GCA_049452395.1 Prochlorothrix sp.
AACACTCGTTTCATAGGGTCACCGCTGCAGTGACGGTTTCTGCCTGTTGGGCCCGTTGGACAATGCCAATAAACGCATCCTCCAGACTGAAGGGAGTGGGGTCAATGCGCTGGAGATCAATCTGGGACTGCTGCAACCAGTGTTGCACCTGCTCCAGTTCCCGATCCGGTTGATCCAGTACCAAGTGAAGACGATCGCCAAAGATGGAAACACGCCAGGGTTCCAGCCGTTCTTTCAAGCAATCTGAGGCCCGTTGAGGCTGGTCAGAAAGGAGGGTAAAGAGTTGGCCAGGCTGACTGTTTTTGATCTCACTGGGGGAACCCTGGGCCACGATCGCTCCCGCCGCCATGAAAGCCATGGTGTTGCAGTTCTCCGCTTCTTCCAGATAGTGAGTGGTGACTAGGATGGCCGTGCCCCGACGGGCAAAGTCCCGAATCAGTCGCCAAAATTGCCGCCGCGCCAGAGGATCCACCCCGGAAGTGGGTTCATCCAAAAATAAAATATCCGGTTCGTGCATTACGGAAGCCCCAAAGGATACCCGTTGCTTCCAGCCGCCGGGTAAACTGCCGGTCATTAAGTCCTCCCGACCTTTTAGTCCACAGGTTTCCAACACCCAGTTGATTTTTTGCCGCCGCACTCGGTGGGGAACGCCATACACTCCGCAGTAAAACGCTAGGTTTTCACGAATGCTGAGATCGTCGTAGAGGGTGAATTTCTGACTCATGTAGCCAATGCGGGAGCGCACTTCAGGCCGATCGAGGTTCTGGGTTTCCCCCGCCAGTTGAATGTGGCCGCCACTGGGGGGCAGGAGACCACAGAGCATTTTAATGGTGGTGGTTTTGCCTGCGCCATTGGCTCCCAGCAGTCCATAGATTTCGCCATAATGCACCGTGATGTCTACTCCCTTAACCGCCTGAAAACTGCCAAACGTCTTTTGTAGATCATGGGTATTAATGGCGAGTTCTCCTGGGGCTTTGCCTCCACGAGAGGCGGGAAAGTCCAGGTAAGGGGGATCTAATCCCTGTTGCCGCAGGCGATTGACAAAGACATTTTCCAGGGTGGGTTCATCCCGTCGCAACGCTTTCAAGGTTAGTCCGTGGGTCTTCAGCAGATCCCGAATGTGCCGTTGCCCCTGCTCTGGATCCGTGACCATCACATCCAGCCGATCGCCAAAGGTTTGAATATCCACCAGGTTCGCCCCATAGTCGGGGGACTGGCTCAATAGGGCTTCCGCTTGCTCCAGGGGATCGGCCCGCACTTCAAGGCGCTGCAGGCCTAAACTCTGGCGCAGGTCTTTGAGGCTGCCAATTTCCTGAATTTCCCCCCCGTAGATCAAGGCAATGCGGTGACACCGTTCCGCTTCGTCTAGGTAAGGCGTTGCCGCCACGATTGTCACCCCTTCGTTGGCCACTGTCGCCAAGAGATCCCAGAACTCCCGCCGCGAGACCGGATCCACCCCCGTTGTAGGTTCATCCAGAAGTAGGATTTGAGGCTGGGTCACCAAGGCACAACACAGGGCTAGCTTTTGCTTCATCCCGCCGGACAGTTGCCCCGCCAGTCGATCCCGAAAGCGATCTAAATCTACCCGTTGCAGTAAAGTCCGGGCACGATCGCTAAAGGACTTTTCCGAAACCCGCCGCAGCCCCGCACTGTAGCGCATATTCTCGGCAATACTCAGATCGGGGTAGAGGGAGAACTTCTGGGTGACATAGCCCAAATTGAGCCGTGCGTTGCGGGGTGGAGTGCCCAGCACCGCAACCTCCCCCGCCGTGGCTTCCAGTACTCCCGCCAAAATGGCAAAAGTGGTGGTTTTCCCCGCCCCATCGGGGCCAATCAGTCCGAAAATTTCCCCCGGCTGTACCTGAAAACTGATGCCCTTGAGGGCTTCAACCCGATCGTACTGCTTACGCAGGTGACGAACGGTAATGGCAGGCGGGGCTTCTCCCTCGCTTTGATGTTCACTGCCAACTGCACGGGACTCCTCACGGGGCAGTTGGTTATCGCCCAGAACCGTTGGCATTACTCCACCGTCTCCGTCCGTAAAATTTTGCCATCGGCGGGCATGCCGGGCTTGGCAAAGCCCCCCGGATTGGTAATCTCCAGCTTGAGCCCAAAGACCTGGGTAACCCGATCGTCTTTGAAGTAGATATTTTCCGGCGTAAAGGAAGCCTCCGTATCGATCGCGGCAACCCTGGCTTCTAAGGGACGATCGGGCTGGGAATCTAGATAGACTTGGGCAGCTTGACCCACTCGCACTAGACCAATGTCACCTTCGGGCACATAGCCCCGTAAGTACACCTGATCCAAATCAACGATCGTCAGTATGGTGGTGCCCGTGGAGATCACTTCCCCCGGTTCAGCCGT
>JBMTWK010000665.1:0-2360 GCA_049452395.1 Prochlorothrix sp.
GATTTTTGATGGCCCCGGTCAGGTTTCGGTAGAGGCAATCCCCCCGTGGTTGCCCCGATTTTTGATGGCCCCCGCCGATTTTCGCCAATTGGTATGCCATTTAGGTCATGGTCCCGTGGGGGCAAAACAGGGCGGGCACGGGGGCACCGCACCTACCGGGGATTTTAATGATGGTCCCGTGGGGGCAAAACAGGGCGGGCACGGGGGCACCGCCCCTACCGGTTTTTTTCTATGTTTGGGGGGGATTTTTAGAGTACCTGTTCGACTTCGGAAATTTCAGGAATCATGTCCCGCAGTTTCCGTTCGATGCCCATTTTGAGGGTCATGGTGGAGCTGGGGCAGGAGCCGCAGGCTCCCTGGAGGCGCAGACGGACGATCGGGCCGTCGAGTTCAACGAGTTCAACGTTGCCGCCGTCGGCGATGAGGTAGGGGCGCAGTTCGTCTAAAACGGTTTCGACGTTTTCGGGGGTGAGGGCGAGGCTTTGGGTTTGTGACATGATGCTCAAGTGCTGGTCTACAAGGGGTCTATGTCTAGGGTTCTATCTTAAGGCTATTCTTTGAGGGTTGGGACCGATCGCGGCGATCGGCCTGTCTATTGCCTGGGGTCCGATCGATCTATGGCAGGGTTCTGGGGGGCGGGGGCCGATCGGGGGCGGGCTTACAGGTCTGCGGGGGTGTGGGTGTGGAGGGTGGTGGTGACTTGGCTGAGGGGGATTTCGAGGGTGTCGGCGATCGTGGTGGGGGGAAGGCCGAGGTGGTGGAGTTTGAGGATGGCGCGGCTGTGGTAGCTGGAGGGGGTGGTTTGGGCTTGTTGGAGGGCGACAGTGGTGGGGTCGGGGTGGGGGTAGAGGTTGAGGTTATTTATATTAACGGAGTGGTGATTCTCAGATTGTGAGCCGGTGTTGTGGGTGATGAAGCGTTCGATCGCGGCTTTGGCGTTGTTTTTTTGAATGTCTTCGCCCAGCAGGGGTGAGAGCAGTTTCCAGAGTGCGTAGCCTTCGTCTTTGATGTGGCCTTCGGTGCAGTGGCAGGTTTGGGCGATGTCGGCGTATTTTTGCCCTTGGAGGACTCCGGTGAGGATGGCGGTTTGGAGGGTGTCGAGGTGTTGGCCGGTGTGTTGGTAGACGATCGTGTCTAGCCGATCGATGAGCGCTTGGACATCCATAGGGAGGGGTAGGAAAGAGAACAATTGCGCTGTATTGTAATCAATCCATCCGTCTTTTTCCGCTTTTTTCCGCCCTTTGTCACAAATCCCCACAAAATCCCCGACCTTATCCGCCCTTTTCCGCCTTGATTTCTGGGAGTGATTAGTACGATATTTAAAGGTAACATCAGTTTACAAATCCCCAGGTAAATTTAAGCAATACAGCGATTGCTAAGGTGTATTTGTACTGAAATCCTTAAGCCTTTCTCTATCGTCTGAGAGTTTCAACGATGTCCACGCAACCCCTATCAAAGGCACAGGCTAATCTCAAGGCTGCTCTCTGGGATATTGATGCCAGTAAGTACAAAAGTCATGAACTCTTTATGGAGTTAATGGATCTGGGTTTACCTAAAGAGGTCGCTACTCGGATTCATGATTTGCTATCCAAAACTGCCTATGTAGCCGGTAAGACGCTGAACATTGGCAAAATTATTGTCCTCAAGATTCTAGAGTTTATCAAGGCTCACCCTTTTCTCGTGACGGGTTTGGGCATTGGGGCAACGGTTGGAGCCGCGATCGCGGCCTTGATAACTGGTATTCCCTTTATTGGCCCTTTGCTGGCCCCGATCGCCGCCGCACTCGGTCTCACGATCACCGTTGCAGGAGCCGTTATTGGCCATAGCCTTGACAAAGCACTACCGGGCTTCGGTCAAAGTGTTGTTGAAATTGCCCAAAGCTTTTTCAAGCTAATCACTGAGGTCTTCAATTTAGTTTTCGGTGAGATCCGGGAAATCACCTTAGCCTCTTAGCTAAAACAATCTCTCCAGCTACACTGCTTATCCTCTTCGGCTCATTTATTCTCTCAAGGATATATCTATGGCCTCTAAATCTGATGAAATCAAAGCTAAGAAGAAGAAACTTCTGAAACTGATTGAGCAATTAGAAAAGAACCCTAATGATATGGGGCGCATTCTAGGAGAGTTTGGTATGGCAGGTATTGGAGCGGTTGGTGCTGGGTTTGCGGCTGCGGCTTTGGGTTCTTCAGTGGCACCGATCGGCTTTGGAATTTCAACCTTGACAGGTCTAGGCTTAGTTGTTGCGGCTCCAGTTACTTTGGTTGCAGGAGCTGCTATTGCAGGAGGTGCAGCCGCCTATAGTGTTGCCAAGCTTGTCAGTAATGGTGGATCCCAAGAAGGCAAACAGCAAGAGATTCTAG
>JBMTWK010000666.1:0-2359 GCA_049452395.1 Prochlorothrix sp.
CTGTGTTGCAGATAACTTTCTGATAATTACGGCGATCCGCTTGGAAATTTGCCTCTTCCTCAGCCCCAGATCTTCTCCCAGGCCGGGAAAGGGAAGCCCGATCGCGCTGCTGGTGCCTTTACCCTAGGTCTGCTCTTGTTGGGCCTTGACCATGGCTTGGACAATCTCCTCAAGGTGATACTGGGCTTGCCAGCCTAACTTCAGCCGAGCCTTGGTGGGGTTAGCCCGCCCGATCGCGATATCTGTCGGTCGAAATAGTGTCGGGTCGCTCATGACATGATCTCGCCAATCTAGGCCCACACAGGCAAATGCCTGGGCCACAAAGTCCTCTAACCGGGTCGTCACCCCCGTGGCAATGACAAAATCCTCCGGCTCCGGCTGCTGAAGCATTCGATACATCGCCTCCACATACTCCGGTGCCCAGCCCCAGTCCCGCTGAATTTGAATATTGCCGAGTTTCAGCGTCCGATCGCGATCGGTGGCGATTTGGCAGGCTGCGGCGATGATTTTTTGGGTGACAAAGCGTTGGGGCCGCAAAGGCGACTCGTGGTTAAACAAAATGCCCGAACAGGCGAAGAGGCCATAGGCTTCGCGGTAGTTGGCCACTTCCCAAAAGGCCGTTGCCTTGGCCACACCGTAGGGACTGCGGGGCCGAAAGGGGGTGTCTTCGTCCGCTGCCAGATCGCCCACATCGCCAAAACACTCGCTCGATCCGGCATTATAGAAACGGATGTTTCCGCCCAAAAAGCGGATGGCTTCCAAAAGGTTGAGGGTGCCGGTGGCAATGCTTTCCAGGGTTTCGACGGGCTGCTCGAAGGAGAGGCCCACGGAGCTTTGTCCTGCGAGGTTATAAATTTCCTGGGGTTGGGCTTGGCTGAGGCCTTGGAGGACACTGCGGAAGTCGCTGGGGGCCATGGAGAGCACTTGGACGCGATCGCGAATGCCCAGCCGCTCTAGGTTGCGGAAGCGGGACATTTGGGCATCGCGGGAGGTGCCATAGACGCGGTAGCCTTTGTTCAGCAGTAATTGGGCGAGATAAGCACCATCTTGGCCGGAAACCCCACAGATTAAAGCTGTCTTCATAGATTTACGGTTATAAACTCTTATTTTAGTTGGTTCTATGCCTCAAGGTTACCACTCTGGCGATCTCTCCGGTACCGTCCTGCGCCAACGCTACCGGATTCAGCACCCCTTAGGGGAGGGGGGCTTTGCCTATACCTATCAGGCTGTGGATTTGGATCGACCGGGACAGCCCCCCTGTGTCATTAAGCGCCTCAAGCCCCAGGCCGATCGCTCTAGCACAGAGCAAGCGCAACGCCTGTTTACCCAGGAAGCGGAAACCCTAGCCCAGCTTTATCAACGGGACCAACCCAACCGAATCCCGGAGCTTTTAGCCTATTTTGAGGAAAAGGGGGAGTTCTTTTTGGTCCAGGAGTGGATTGAAGGGCATACCTTAGATCAGGAGATTTTGCCCAATCAGCTTTGGCCTGAGGCGGTTGTGCTGAGCTTAATGCAGGATGTTCTGGAAGCTTTGATAGTTTTGCACCAAAATCAGGTGATTCACCGGGATTTGAAGCCCAGTAATATTATGCGGCGGCAGCGGGATGGCCGGATTTTTGTGATTGACTTTGGGGCCGTGAAGCAGGACAGCGGCACGGGGTTTACGGTGGCGATCGGGACGGCGGGCTATATGCCCCTAGAGCAGCTCTATGGTACGCCCAAATTGGCCAGTGATCTCTATGCGTTGGGGGCGATCGCCCTCCAAGCTTTGACGGGGAAACTGCCGACGGAGTTGTGGGATAGCGATCGGCAGCAATTGATTTGGCGCGATCGGGTGAGGATTCAGCCGGAATTTGCGGACTGGCTCGATCGCATGGTTGCCCCCCAACTCCAAACCCGCTACGGTCAGGCGATGGAGGCATTGGCTGCTTTACCCCGTAATACAGGGTCTGCTGCTGCTTTTGGGGATTCTGTCCTGATTCCGCCGCCGATTCCGGCTGTTTCCCGCCCTGGATCGCCGCCGCCGCCCACCCGTGCCACCGTGATTGCGGGGGGAGCGGCGGTAGCCCCAACGTCTGCCGCTTCAGCAACAGCGCCGGGAGGGGCAGGGGTCGCCAGTGGGAATACGGGACTGACCGCCCTGCTGCACGATCAGCGAAAGTTCCCTTGGGGGCCGGTTCTGGGCTTGGGGGCTGTTGTTTTGGCCTTAATAGCTTGGGCAATTGTCCGAAATCAAAATGCTTCTCGCCCTGTAGTTTCAAACTCTGAGCCAGTGGCGCAAGCTAGCCCCAGTCTTTCCCCTGCCCCGGTGGCCAGCCCCAGCCCCAGCCCCAGTCCCAGCCCACCGCCCCCGCCGACC
>JBMTWK010000667.1:0-2358 GCA_049452395.1 Prochlorothrix sp.
ACTTCTTGGGGATCCTCAGTCTACCTTAAGAATCTCTTTATAAATTAGCTCTAAGGTGTGTGAATGAAAAAGATTCGTTCCCCTCTGCCCCGATTTTGTGATTGAACTGCGATCGAAAACCGATAGTCTGGCCAAGCTACAAAGCAAAATGCAAGAATATCGCGAGAATGGCACACAACTGGGCTGGTTAATCGACCCCCAGACCCGTAGGGTCGAAATTTACCGATCGCAGCAACCCGTCGAAGTCCTCCAGAACCCCACCGTCCTCTCCGGCGAAACGGTCTTACCCGGCTTTTCCCTCACCCTCTCCCGCCTTTGGTAACCCCGCCCTCCCTGCCATGCTCACCCGGCTGACTCTCTTTCAATTCAAAAACTTTAGGGGGTTGGAACAGCTTGCCCTGGGTCCGTTCACGGTTTTGATCGGAGCCAATGCAGCCGGAAAAAGCAATCTGCGGGATGCCCTGCGGTTTTTGCATGGGCTAAATCGGGGCTATAGTGTGGCGGATGTTTTGGGCGAAAAATACGGTGAAGGGGGAGCACTGCTCTGGCGCGGCATTCGGGGCGGCAAGCGGGAAGTGGCCAGCTATGGCCAAAATCAAGTAATCCTGCAAGCCCAGCTCCAAACAGAACTGGAAGGGCAGTTACACCAACTTTTTTATGAAGTCTGTTTTTTAATCGGTGCGAATGGTAGCGCTCCCTGCATCGCACACGAGCGGGTCGAAGACCACAGCATCCAGCCCACACTTAGGTTATTTGAGGCCGAAGTGCGTGATCCTCGATCGGGCAGCCTGAATGTTCGGGGTACCTTAGGCCAGCACCAACTGAGCAATACGGTCTCGGTCCTGCATCAACTACAATTTTCAGGGTTGCGCCAACCCCAGACCGCTGAAGCAGAACAAACCCAAGCCCTACTACACCAAGTCACAACCCATCTCAGCCGGATGCGGTTTTTTGACTTTGAGCCAGAGGTCATGCGGCGACGATCGTTCCCTGGACAAAATATTTTGGGCGATCGGGGCGAGTCCCTCTCCTCCGTCCTACAACACCTGTGCCACAGCCCCCAACGCAAAGCCACCCTGCTCTCCTGGCTACAGGAACTCACCCCAATGGCGATCGTAGACCTAGACTTTGTAGAAGATCCGCTCTCCGGCGAAGTTGTCTTTGTTCTGATTGAAGAAAACGGCCAGCGAACTTCAGCTTTCAGTGCTTCCGATGGAACCCTGCGGTTTTTAGGGATTTTAGCCAGTCTCCTCAGTGAAGAGGAGAATCAGTTTTACTGCTTTGAAGAACTCGAAAATGGCATTCACCCCGCTCAACTGCATCTGCTGATTCAACTCATTGAAGAACAGGTGGGAGCCGGTAAAAAACAAGTCCTCGCCACCACTCACTCCCCGCAACTGTTGAACTTTCTGTCTCCCCCCTCCCTAGCCCATGCGGCCCTGGTTTATCGACTGCCCGACCAGAACTACAGCCAGATCAAGCCAATCCTCCAAATTCCTCAGGCAGAGGAGCTAATTGGTAAATATGGATCGGGTGACTTACACCAAAGTCACTGGTTTGAGAACGCACTCTATTTTCTGGATGAAGCGAAAGGATGAGAATTTTAGTGATTGCTGAGGATTACCGGCGAGATCAATATATTCTCAAGCCAATTCTCGCCGCAATGCTCGCTAAACTGGGGAAACCCAAGGCGAAAATCGAATTTTGCCGACAACCGGCAATTCAGGGCATTAGCCAAGCCTTAAATGGGGAGATGCTGGCCAAAGTGATCGATCAGCATCGGGGCATGGTGGATTTATTTCTGCTCTGTGTCGATCGAGACGGCAACCCAAACCGGCGCAGTCTCCTAGACACCCTAGAACACCACACCACAGACTTCCTCCAGCCAACCCAACAGCTCCTAGCAGAAAACGCATGGCAGGAACTGGAGGTGTGGGCCTTGGCGGGTCAGATGGATTTGCCCGCTGAGTGGCAGTGGCAAGCCGTGCGTCAAGAACCGCACCCCAAGGAAACCTATTTCTACCCTTACTTGGCCCAGCGATCGGATCTTCCCCTTGGCGATATCCCCAAACTGAAACATCTGGGACAAGAGGCCGGTCGCCGCTACGATCGCGTTCGTCAACTTTGCCCAGAAGATGTCCAGCACCTAGAAAGCCGAATTGCAGCCCAAATCAAGCCAGGGTCATAGTTTCCCGTGGCTCCCATGTATGAACAAACGTAAACTTTATCTACCAGAGATGAAATTTATAACGTTTAGCTAGCGAGGGCGGGGTAAATAGAGAAAGAGCAAACTCTTCCAACAGGGGATGAATCTGCTTCGTTGGGCTTCAGCATCAGGGAGCCTCCCCAGCACCCGAT
>JBMTWK010000668.1:0-2353 GCA_049452395.1 Prochlorothrix sp.
CCTATGCCGTCAATCAGGATCTCCTCAAGGGAGCAATTCGGCTGGCCCACACAACCAATAGCCGCTTTCTGATGAAGTCTACGCTTCAGCATATTTTGCAAGTGGCGAACCAGCTATCCGGAGCAGAGTTTGGCAGTCTCTTTTTAATCGATAAGTCGGGGGTTTTTCTGGAAAGTATTTTGGCCCGTGGTCCGGTGATTCAGGAGATGAAGCAAAACCTGATTGGTCAGGTGTTGGATCAGGGGTTAGCGGGGTGGGTGTATCGGAACCAAAAGCTGGGAATTGTGACGGATACGGCCATGGACGATCGCTGGGTGAATTTAACCGAGCAACCCTACGCAACCCGATCGGCCTTGGCCATTCCCCTCATGCGCAGCAAAGTCGTTTTGGGCATCCTCACCCTGATGCACTCCCAGGTCAACTACTTCACCGATGCCCTGACCCAACAACTTCTGCTCAGCCAAGACACCATCACCCTCCTGGTGGAAAATGCCCAGCTTCTCACGGTTCGCCACCATTAGGTTCGCCATCATTAGGTTCGCCACCATTAGGTTTGCCACCATTAGGTTTGCCACCATTAGGTTCGCTACCATTAGGTTTGCCACCATTAATCGGGGTAATGCGGGGTCATTGGGGGAGGGAGTGCAACGGGTGGGGTTACCGGGGGATGCTCCCAAGATCTCCCCAGATCCCCCAAGATCTCCCAAGAGATCGCGATCGGGGACTTGCTATAGTAGATAGGGCTTTGCCGGGGTTTTGCCGGGGTTTTGCCCTCTGACTTTGCTGGGACTCAAACCATGCATTTAACCGAAAGTTTCCAGATGGCGATCGCGGCCCTGGGGGCCAACAAGCTGCGCAGTGTGTTGACCATGGTGGGCATTATCATCGGCAATGCCTCGGTGATTACCATGGTGGGCATTGGCCAAGGGGTGCAGCGCCTTGCCGATCGGGAATTTGCCTCCCTGGGGCCAAATGTGCTGTTTGTGGTGCCCGGTAACGACAATACGCGCCGAGTTTCCTTTGAGATTCCCGATACGCTGATTTTGGAAGATGCTTGGGCCATTCGGGATCAGGTGCCAACGGTGGTGGAAGTGGCCCCCCAAATTAACAGCCGGGGAACGGTGGTGTACCGCAGCAACACGCTCTCGACCCAACTGTATGGGGCAACGCCCAGCTTTCTGAGTGTGCGCAGCTTTGAAATGGCCCAGGGGCGGTTTTTGACCGAGGCCGATCTGCAACGGGGGGAACGGGTGGCGGTGGTGGGTTGCTATGTGGCGGAGCAGTTACTGAGCAGCCGCCCCGGCGATCGGACTGAAGAGGCCGAGCAGCCTCGCCCCCAGGGTGGGGGAATTTGCGACAAGCTCCGCGACGATCGGCCCCTCTTGCCCACGGAAACCTTGGTGGGAAAGTCGATCCGGATTCAAAACCTGACCTTCCAAGTCATTGGCATGACCCGCCCCAAGGGCACCTTTGCCGGGACCAACCAGGACGACATCGCCCTTGTGCCCCTGACGACCATGGCCAGTCGCATTGTCGGCAAAACCAATGTGGGGTCCGGCACGGAGGTCTCCTTTATTTCCATCACCGCCGAGGACGGCCAGAGCAATGCGGCGACCTTTCAAATCACCAACCTCTTGCGCCAGCGCCATGGCATTATTGATGAGAATGACTTTGAAATTCGCAGCCAAGAAGATATCCGCGAGACCGTGGGCAATATTACCGGGGCACTAACCCTACTTTTGGCAGGAATTGCCGGAATTTCCCTGTTGGTGGGCGGGGTGGGCATTATGAATATTATGCTGGTGTCGGTGTCGGAGCGAACCCAGGAAATTGGCCTGCGCAAGGCGATCGGGGCCAGCCAAAGCGATATTTTGACCCAATTTCTCATTGAAGCGGTGATTGTCTCGGCCCTGGGGGGGCTAGTGGGGACGGGGATTGGGGTTGCGGGGGTGCTGTTGCTGGGGGCAACGACGGCGTTGATTACCCAGATTTCCGGGAGCGTCATCCTGGTTACGGTGTCGATTTCCGGCACGATCGGCCTCTGTTTTGGCGTTATTCCAGCCCAACAGGCGGCGAAACTGGATCCGATCGTGGCCCTACGGAGCACCTAAGGCGGCAAAGCTAGCTCCGATTGTGGCCCTGTGGAGCACCTAAACAGCCCCGCGCCCACAGCCCTGGGATTAAAAGCCGCTAAACGACGCTCGTCTTCCAAAGCGCTATTCTGTAGGCTACTTTCACACTGTTTTACCCATCATGATGGTAGCGCTTCTTTCCCAGCAGTCGATTTTAGCCTCCCCCGATGCAACCCCAGTGGACTTTACCAATGCCCTGTGGCTGTTGGTGTCCTCAGGGT
>JBMTWK010000669.1:0-2350 GCA_049452395.1 Prochlorothrix sp.
CGCCCACCCTTGCCTAAAGCCTAAGCCCTGTGGTATAGATGGCACGAAATTTCAGACTTTCATCCTGAAGCCAGCCGGAAGTCAAGGGGAAACTCTCAACAGTGCTAGGGGGGGACTCCTGTGACCCCTAGGGTCTCTAGACGGACTGCTCTGCCACTGTCCCCGTCAGTCCTGGGAACCCCGCTAGGGAGGGACTCCGGTGCCCACTGCGGGGCTAGCTAGCGCCCTCTGCCCTCTTTCCCCTGCCAAAAACGCAAAACCCTCCTATACTAGGCACACCTCTGACAACAAGGAGCCAACAGATACCATGGTCGAACTTCCGAACATCCAAGCCCTGCAAGCCGAGGTGAGCCGCCTTCGGGAAGAGCTGAACATGCGAGACCAGTTAGTTCAGCAACTGTCCCAGGAGCTGTTCCGCTTGGTGAAGGGCAATACTAATGTGACCCCCAGCCCTGCCCTTTCGGAGCAACACCTGGGTGAGATGCGCAAACTGCGGGAACAACTGCAAGGCGTGGAAGAGCAGGTGGCGTTTTACCAAGAGCAGTTGTCGGAGCGGGATGCTGAGATTTATCAACTGCGGCAAACGGTGCAGGAGCTGACCGATCGATCGCGGATGCTGGAGCAAGTGGTGCAGGAGTTGCCCACGATCTATCGCCAGAAGTTTAATGAGCGGATTGTGCCCATTAAGGAGAAGGTGAGCCAACTCCAGCGGGAAAATCGCCAACTCCATGCTGAGCTGCAAAGTGTGAGCTATCGCCTCGCGGTGCGCAATCGCAATGTCACCCATGTAGATTTGCCTTCGTTCCCGAAGGTGGAACTCCCGGCTTAGGAATTTGCTAAGGGTACATCCCAACTATTTTCCCAAACCCGCCCTCTTAGGTTAAATTTTGCCGTAGGGGCGGGTTTCTGGCAGAAAATTCTGTTACATCGCGGTTATTTTTCCAAACCCGCCCTCTTGCTGGGGGATGGGAGAAGATTGGGCAGTAGGGGCAAATCCCTTGTGGCGGCTATACTCGATCGCATAGCCCATCCCGTATCCTAGTCTCATCGCCCCAGATCCTAGCCCCCTAACTGTTGGCCCCATGGTGAAACTCAACCCCGCCCCCCAATCCCAGCCGCTCACCCCCCGCCATGCTGTGCGCCGAGCCGTTAGTCTTCCCCCGACCCTGCTGCTGCTGCTGTTGCTGCTCGGCAGCGGGACCGGCCTCCTTCAGGGGTGTGCCCCTCGCCTTAAGGGGATTCAGGATGAAATTGAAAACCTAGAACCCATTGATGACCTGACCTTTAACGACATTACCCTAGAGCAGAGCGAAGAGGACGGTACTCCCCTCTGGACCCTAGAGGCCAAACGGGCTACCTACCGCACCGATAACCAAATTGCCGTGGTGGAAGAACCGGCGGGGCTGATTTTCCAGGACGGGAAGGCGGTTTATGGGGTGGAAGGAAAAACGGGGGAGGTGTACAACGATGGGGAGCGCATTGTTTTGAAGGGGACGGTGGTGGTGAAGCAGTTGGTGGAGAATGCGATCGTCTCTGGGGATGAACTGGAATGGCTGCCCCAGGAAGACCGGCTCATCCTCCGCAATAACCTGCGGGGCACCTACAAAGACTTTTCCCTGAAGGCGGATAAGGTCGAGTTTCAGGGCCAGAGCAACCAAATGACCCTCAGCGGCGCGATCGAGGCTGTGCTTCAGAACTCCCGGATTCGCCTTAAAACCGATGCCCTGACCTGGTTTATTCAAGAAGAGCGCATGGTGGGCGATCGGCCCGTGGTTTTGGAACATTTCGCCGCTGAAGACCCCGCAACGGTGATCGATCGGGCCACGGGCTTGGGGTTACAGGTGGATCTGGCCAGCCAGCGATCGACCCTCCAGCCTGAGGCCAAACTGAGCCTGCAAAAACCCGCCTTTGAGATCAGCAGTGCCACGATTATCTGGGATGCCAAGACTAACCGGGTTGAGTCTCCCCAGCCGATTACGATTCTCAGCCGCTCCGATCGCACCACCGTCACCGCCCAGCAAGGGGTCATGGAACTGGAGTCCCAACTGACCACCCTCACCGGACAGGTGCGGGGCTATAGTCCTGCCCAAGAGGCCCGCTTAGAGGCCGATCGCCTGGTTTGGAACGTTCCCCAAGACCAAGTGGAAGCCACGGGCAAGGTCACCTACCGGCGGGCCAGCCCCCTGCTGGAAATGACCGGCTCCCGTGCGGTGGGCAACCTCAGCGCAGAAACCCTAGAGGTCACCGGGGATCAGCCCGTCAAGACGGTTTACGTTTTGGAATGATTCTAAACGGGGGTTATAGCAAGTGACGGGTTGGTTAGGACAAAAGCTTGCGGAACGCCTCATCC
>JBMTWK010000670.1:0-2344 GCA_049452395.1 Prochlorothrix sp.
CCAGGGCGGGCGAGGGACTTGGACCCGGTGCTCTAGTTGCAGATGTTTTTGGAGAGGCGGGCCGTTAGTTGAGACTTAGCTCGGACATTAAAAAATCGTCGTTGAGATCAAAGGCGGACAGCGAGAGATCGGAGGGGATGACGGGTAATTCCACAGAAATGACGGTTCCCTGGCCGTAAATGCTGTCAATCTGGAATTTACCCTGGTAGAGATTCACAATCCGTTGAGACATCTTTAGCCCCAACCCCATGCCCTGCTGTTCATATTGGGAACGCTCAAATTGGACAAAATCCCCAATTTGGTTAATTTGTTCCGCTGTCATGCCTCGGCCTTGGTCTTGGATTTGGAGGATAAACCGATCGCCTGCTAGGGAGCCGGTGAGTTGGATTGGGGATGGGGCCGTGGAAAACTTAAAGGCATTGTCGAGCAACTCATCGACCAAGCATTTGAGGTGATGGTGGCTAATGCCGATTTCGGCTTCGGTGACGGTGATGGCAAGGTCCGGTTGGCGATCGGCTTGGTTGGCGATCGCCAGGGCCATATCCTGCATAAATAGGGTATTGGTGATGTGTTTGGGGCTGAGGTTGGGTTCGGGGGCTGCGCCGATCGGGGGCAATGATTCCAACTCTAAGCTGAGGTAGTCCCGGAGGCGTTGGGTGAGTTTTTCGAGGCGGTGGGCCGATCGCTGGGCGATCGCCAAAATTTCCCGCACCTCCGCCATGCTCATGGTTTCGAGGGCGGAGTCTAGCACCGAAAAACTACATAGAATGCCATGGAGCGGTGTATTTAACTCATGGGAGAGGGTAGAGGCCAAACTGCCCCGAATTTCGTCTAAATTTTTCTCTAGCAGGCTGACGGTCTGTTTTTGCACCATGGCCCAACTGTGTAATTGGTCGTGCTGCTGCTTAATGCGCACCATGGATTGAACTCGTGCCCGCAGTTCCAAGCCATTGAGGGGCTTGCTAATAAAGTCATCGGCCCCCGCATTGAGACACCGGGCGAGATCTTCTTTTTCCGTGAGGGCGGTAATCATAATGATGGGAATGGCCTGCCACTCCGATCGGGCTTTGATGCGGCGACAGACCTCCAATCCGTCCATATCCGGCATCATCACATCCAGCAAAATCAGATCGGGATTAAAAATTTCGCCAAGGGAGTTTAGGGCATCTTGGCCGCTGGAAACATAGTTCAACTCATAATTTTCACGGCTGAGCAGAACCTCAATCACATCAAGATTGCGAGGTTCGTCGTCAACAACAAGAATGGAAACACTATGATTACTCATACAGTACTCATACGGTTAATAGCTCACCAGAGCCGTGAACAATCTGATCATTGCGATCGTCAGAATTGCGATCGTCTGCCGGGGTGTATCCCGATTGAGAAGCCCTCACCCTAAATCCCTCTCCCAGCGGGCGAGGGACTTTGACAGGGAGTATCCCACTTTAGCGATTTAATCGACCTGGTAGGGGCAAACCCCCCGTGGTTGCCCTGATTTTGGGCCAAAGAGGGGAGCCACGGGGGCACGGACCCCTACCAAGCTCTTCTAAAGTGGGATGCACCCCTTTGACAGATCTGGCTTCCCGTCTATCCCTTGGGAGAAGGGGCCGGGGGCTGAGGGGGATTTGCGTGGAATTTACTCCCCCTGCCCTTGCCTTAGTGGCTGAGGCCCAAGGTTTCCTGAATGAGGTGGTGGAGTTGGTTCATGCGGATGGGCTTGTGGATGTAGTTGGTGGCTCCGGCGGCTAAACAGCGTTCTTGATCGCCCTTCATGGCTAAAGCTGTGAGGGCAATGATGGGCACATTCGGGAGGGCGGTGCCATTGCGGATGCTCCGCATTACGCTTAGCCCATCCAGTCCCGGCATTTGGATATCCAGCAGGATTAGATCAAAGGCCGATCGCTCGATCGCTGCCAAGGCTTCCTGACCATCCCGCACCACCTGAAGGCGATAGCCCTTGGCTTCTAGATAGCTTTTGAGGGTGATGATATTGGCTTCGTTGTCTTCGGCGAGGAGGAGGGAGATCGATCGATCGTGCAGAGTGTTGGCCGCACTAGGCCAGGGGGACCGGGGGAACAGGGGAGACGTGGGGCCAAGGAAGCTGAAGTTGGAGGTCGTGTGGGGGCTGGCGCTGGGGTCACCCAGGGCGGGGGGGGTTGGCGCGGGATTGGCTGGGCCAGGGGGGGCCGTTGGAGCGCCGGATGGGGCTTGCAGATCTGGTTGCAGATCTGGTTGCAGTTCTAGTTGAAGTTCTGGCTGGAGCTTGGCAGGGTTTCCCCCCTGGACGGTTTGGCTGTCCCCTGGGGCAGCACGGTGGCCTAGTCCTTGGGGTGGGGTGGCCCAG
>JBMTWK010000671.1:0-2329 GCA_049452395.1 Prochlorothrix sp.
TGAACGAGGGTCTGCGGGCTTGGATGGCTCCCCAAGACCAGCCCCACGAAAACTTTATCTTCCCTGAGGAGGTTCTGCCCCGTGGTAACGCTCTCTGATCGCTTTGTTGGAAGCGACCTCAAGACTTCTGGATACCCCTGGTGGGCCGGAAACGCACGTCTAATCAATCTGTCTGGCAAGTTGTTGGGTGCCCACGTCGCCCACGCCGGTCTCATCGTCTTCTGGGCCGGTGCCATGACCCTGTTTGAAGTGGCTCACTTCACCCCTGAAAAGCCCCTTTACGAACAAGGCGACATCCTACTGCCTCACCTGGCTAGCCTAGGTTGGGGAGTAGGCCCCGGTGGTGAAATCACCGACATCACCCCCTACTTCATTGTTGGTGTTCTTCACCTGATCTCCTCTGCCGTTCTCGGCTTAGGCGGTGTTTACCACACCCTCCGTGGTCCTGAAACCCTGGAGCAGTACTCTGACTTCTTTAGTCAAGACTGGAAAGACAAGAACCAGATGACCAACATTCTAGGTTTCCACCTGATTGTTCTGGGCATCGGCGCTAGCCTCTTCGTCTTCAAGGCTATGTTCTTTGGTGGGGTCTATGATCCCTGGGTTCCCGGTGGCGGTGGCGTTCGTGTCATCACCAACCCCACCCTCAGCCCCAGCGTTCTCTTCGGTTACCTCTTCCGCTCTCCCTTTGGTGGCGAAGGCTGGCTGATCGGGGTGAACAACATGGAAGACGTGGTTGGCGGTCACATTTGGGTTGCCCTCCACTGCTTCATCGGTGGGACCTGGCACCTGATCACCCGTCCTTTCAACTGGGCACGTCGTGCCTTTGTCTGGTCCGGTGAAGCTTACCTGTCCTACAGCTTGGGCGCTCTGTCCCTGATGGGCTTCATTGCCTCTGCGTTCGTCTGGTTTAACAACACCGTTTATCCCAGCGAATTCTACGGCCCCACTGGCTCTGAGGCTTCCCAGTCTCAGTCCTTCACCTTCTTGATCCGTGACCAACGCATTGGTGCAAACATCGCCTCTGCCCAAGGTCCGACCGGTCTGGGTAAGTACCTGATGCGCTCCCCCACGGGTGAGGTCATCTTTGGTGGTGAAACCATGCGTTTCTGGGACTTCCGTGGCCCCTGGCTGGAGCCGCTGCGTGGACCTAACGGTCTGGATCTCGACAAGCTCCAAAATGACGTTCAGCCCTGGCAAATTCGCCGCGCGGCTGAATTCATGACCCACGCACCTCTGGCTTCCATCAACTCCGTTGGTGGCATTATTACCGAGCCGAACTCGGTGAACTATGTGAACCTGCGCCAGTGGTTGGCCGGTTCCCACTTCATTCTCGGCTTCTTCTTCCTGATCGGTCACCTCTGGCACGCGGGCCGCGCTCGTGCTGCTGCGGCTGGTTTTGAGAAGGGTATCGATCGTAAGAACGAGCCTGTAATGGCAATGTCGGACCTCGACTAGGTTGTGCCTCAACTTCCCTTGGAGGTTGATTGAATGTGATGACTGAACTGTGTTTGAGGACACAGGCAGTCTGACCCTAAAGCTCCCCGATCGAACTTGCGATCGGGGAGCCTTTTTATATGAGTTTCTGTATGCTTGTGATCTCAAGCAACGATCGGATGGGATGTTGTGATGACCAAGGGATCTAGGCGATACGGATTGCGCGGACTCCGGTTGGGAGTGCTGTTTTGCTTGGGGGTTTTGCTGTGGAGTCTGGGAACCTGGCAAAGGGCTTGGGGAGAGCAGTTTACCGAGGTGCCCTCAAGTTCATCCCTTCAGTTGACAACGGAGGAGCTGGACTATCGTCGAGCTAACCCCGTGCTGCGAGTGCATGGGGAAGAGAACTGGCCACCCTACAATTTCATGGAAGAGTGGGAACTCAAGGGACTGAGCAATGACTATCTGCGGCTCCTGGCCAAGCAGGCCGGATTTCAACTAGAGTTTGTGCCGGGATCCTGGGATCAGTCGATGCAGCGGCTGGCGGAGGGGGAGATTGATGTGATCAGTAATATGAAGATTACGCCCGATCGCCAGAAGCAATTTTTATTTTCAGCCCAGCCTGTATTTGAGGTGCAGACCGCGCTTCTGGCCCGATCGGATCAAGGAGAAGTGACCCGCTTGGAGCAGCTAGAGGGCAAAACCCTAGCAGTCGTGCGGGGGTATTTCCATGAGGAACTGCTGCGCAAACACTATCCCAACATCCAGCTCTTACTCACGGCCAACACCCTGGATGCCATGCGCCAAGTCGATGCAGGGCGGGCCGATGCGGCGATCGAAACCCACGCTGTCTTTAACTACTATATTCAACGCTATTTCCTGCGGGACTTAGTGA
>JBMTWK010000672.1:0-2323 GCA_049452395.1 Prochlorothrix sp.
CATAGAGGAAGGCTTCTAGGATTTCCGTCAGTGTACCGTCGGTGGTGAGGATAATGCGCTGGAGAATGCCCAATTTGGCGGGATCGATGTGGCTGTGGGCAAGGGACTCTTGGAGGTCGGGCCGCAGATCTTGGGCGATCGCGGCGACGGTTTGGGCGGCCTGGGCAGCGCTGGGGGGTAGATCGGAAAGGCCGCTACTGGCGGGGTTCGACTGGGTGGTGGGCATGGGTGAAGTCCTTGGGGAAGTTTACAGGTTTAAGGCGATCGGGCAAACACGAGCGAGAGAGCAGCAGTAAATAGCCCCTAGCCGATCGCTGCCGGAGCTTTATCCAGCACGATCGGTCCCGAATGCCCCTCAAAGGTATAGCCAAATAGGTCCGCATCTTCGCCGAAGTGATCGGCCACTAACTGGCGGGTGCGATCGGTGTAGTAGGGCCGATAGTCCCGTTGCTGGCGAGATTGGTTGAGGTGGGGCAAGGTCACTGTTAGGCCCAGGGTGTTACAGACCGTTTCAAAGTCTTGGGTCAAGGTTTCAAAGCGGCCAATGAAGTCCACTAAGAGGTTGCCTTGGCGATCGGTAATAATCTCCTTCTGCAACTTTGTTGCCCCCTTGGGAAAGGGATTGTTCGTCGCAATAACCCATTCCAAATATTCCTCAAAGCCCCCCGCCATCGTTTTCACCAATTCATGGCGAATGTGGGTTTCTTCCTTGAGAATAAAGTTGTAGTAGGACACCTGCCAATCCCAAGGATTGCGGACAAAGGCAAACTTATAGAAGCGATCGAACACCTCCGCCGGAAGCTCCTTGCGGGCATCCTGGGCCTTAGCGTGCCACAACATCGCTTCCCACATCGTATAAAACTTGTTGGGTTGCCCTTCAACGGTTTGGGGCGGGCGTTTAATCTTAAAGTGTTCCGGCTCTTCAGCATAGGCTTTGAGCGCGTCTTTCATGCTGGTACCAGCAGCCTTGGTGACATGGAAGAAAATGAATTGATGACTATAGGAAATTAGCATGGAGGATTAACATGAAAAATTAGAATTGAGAGCAGTAACCGGCGAATTTAGAGAGAGCATCCCACCTTAGAAGAATCTGGGTAGGGGTCGCGCCCCCGTGCCGACCCTCTTCGAGCAAAACCGGGGCAACCACGGGGGGATTGCCCCTACCGAATGGGTTCTCTAGCCTTGAGGTGGCACTTCTTGGGACCAAAACCGGGGCAACCACGGGGGGATTGCCCCTACCAAGATAGTCCCTCAACCCTGCGGAGGGGCGGGGGTTCTGGCTTACTTCTCGAAGTATTCGATGATTAGATGAATCCGATCGAGATCGCTGTTATTAAAAGCCGCATGGATCGCCTTGTTATTTACCTCAAAAGCATAGCCTTCGGGGAAGTGGTAGCGCTTGCGGCCCACCATAAACTCCACATCGGGGTGGGTTTGAATGGGGATATGAATTTTGTGGGTGTAATAGGAAGAGCCATAGGGGTCAATGTGGGGCTTAATCTTGGCATGGGCGGGCAGCTTAGCCAACATAATGCGGGAGAAATCCCCCTCAGCATAGCCATAGGGGCGGGTTGCCGTTTCCAGAATTGGCGTGAGCCGCTCCTTCCACTCCTCCCACATCGGCAGAAAATAGGTTTCGCTGTGCTTGTCGTAGTCCTTCACGAACTTAAACACAATATGGCTCGTGCGCCCCAACTCCTTAAATTTGTTGGGCTTGCCTGTGTCTTCTGCCTCCCACAGATCCTGGGGCAAATTCAAAATGTCATCCCGAATGCCGGAAATATCCACCGGCCCCAATTCGCGGACCGTTTTCGTTTTGTTGGGACTTGCCTGATCACTTTGATCTTTCGGCATTAACAACGTCGTCATACAGTTTCTCCAAACGATCGATGAGGGGTTGAATCTGTGGCAAAACTGCCAAAATATCCTGCCCGTTTTTGCGCCACTTATCCGGCGACGGAGCAGAAAGGGTCATCTTGGAGACGGGAAGAGCATCCGCAACCTTGGCATCCAAGTCCGGATCCCAGGAGAGTCCTGCAAAATCGCTAATGCGCCTGAGGGTTTGGCGAGGGTGGCGCACCAGTTCAGCGTAGGGCACAAAACACCAGTGGCCACGATCGATCGCCGCCAAATCCTCCAAAATCTGGCCATTGGCCACCGCCCACTGACGGGCCGCAATTTCCGCTACCGTTGCCTCGGCCAACTGGGGCCAGTCCGGCGGCAGAAAGAAGCTCCAGTCCCCTGGTGCCCAGCCCGGTAGGTTGTAGTAGGAGATAAACCGCCGCGATCGCCAGCCTTCCATTAAGCTGCTGATATTCTCCTT
>JBMTWK010000673.1:0-2317 GCA_049452395.1 Prochlorothrix sp.
CGGTGCCCCCGTGCCCGCCCTGTGTCGCCCCCACGGAACATTTCATCAATGACAAACCCATTGGGAAACATCGGAGGGGGCATAAAACCGGAGCAACCACGGGGGGATTGCCCCTACCTGCTATTGTCCTCGGTTTAGTATTCCGGGACAGAGCTGTCGACTTCGCGGCTCCAGGCTTGGATCCCGCCCTTGACATTGGTGCCCGTAATCCCATTTTCCTGGAGGATGGCCAGAGCCTTGGCCGATCGGCCCCCCATCTTACAGTGGGCAATCAGCTTGCTGCCATTGAGCAGCTCCTTGACCTGGGTCACCCCCTTACCATTTTCGATATCCGACAGGGGAATCAAAACCGAGCCAGGGATTTGGGCAATTTCGTACTCGTGGGGATTGCGCACATCCAACAGCACGAAATCTTTGTCGCCGCTGTCGATCAGGGCTTTCAGTTCCTGGACCGTCATTTCGGGGATGGTGTTGCTGGCTTCCGCTTCGGCGGCCTTAGCCTGGGGAATGCCGCAGAACATTTCATAGTCGATCAGCTTTTCAATGACAGGGCGCACGGGGTTGGGCCGCAGCTTCAGTTCCCGGAACTTCATGTCAAGGGCGTTGTACAGCAAGAGGCGACCGCTAAGGGTTTGGCCCTTGCCGAGGATGATTTTGACGGTTTCCGTCGCTTGGATTACGCCGATAATTCCGGGCAGGATCCCCAGAACACCCCCTTCAGCGCAGGAGGGCACCATGCCGGGTGGCGGCGGTTCGGGATACAGATCGCGGTAGTTGGGGCCGTCCTCGTAGTTAAAGACCGTGGCTTGGCCTTCAAAGCGGAAGATGGAGCCGTAGACGTTGGGCTTGTTGAGCAAAACGCAGGCATCGTTGACCAAGTAGCGGGTGGGGAAGTTGTCGGTGCCGTCCACCACAACATCGTAGGGCCGCATAATGTCCAGGGCGTTCTCGGCGGAGAGGCGGGTTTCGTAGAGGTCTACCTGGCAGTGGGGGTTGATCTCGTGGATGCGGTTTTTGGCGGATTCAATTTTGGGTTTGCCAACCCAGGAGGTGCCGTGGATGACTTGGCGCTGAAGGTTGGAATGGTCCACTACGTCGAAGTCTACGATGCCGATGCGGCCAATCCCGGCGGCGGCTAGGTACAGCAACAGCGGTGAGCCAAGCCCTCCGGTGCCAATACAGAGAACACTGGCCATTTTGAGGCGTTTTTGACCCTCTAGGCCCACTTCCGGCAAAATTAAATGGCGGGAGTATCGGGCGTATTCGTCTTGGCTCAGTTGGGTTTGACTGGTGTCGAGGTTAAGCATGGCAATTGTTAGGGAATCCCGATCGCGTCGGGCGTTGCGGTGCCAGGGTCTGGGGTCACAGGTCTGGGGTCACGACCACGGCCTCGGACTGAAACTGGTGCTGGTCGTCAAGGATCCAGCTTCGATAGTCTACTGTGTTGCCTTGGGCAACGGAAAGGATTAGATAGGAATATGAAGACCACGCGGCGACCCGATCGCGCTCTGAGGGGTGGGCGGGGTGATCGGGGTGGGAGTGGTAGATTCCGATGATATCCCATTGGCGATCGCGGCTGTAACGCTGTGCTTGTAGGAGGTCACGGGGATCGATCGTGAACCGATCGCGGCGATCGTGGGGCGTTGCACGGTTTGCGGTACCCGTTTCTAGGGCTGTTTCAGTCCCTGGGTGCTGCAATAATTCTTCATCTCCCGGTACCCAAACGTTAACAGTCGGCCAAACTTCCTGGCAGGTTTTCTGGGGTCTTGCTGGGGGTCTTGTTTGGCTCAGGTCTGGATTGTCCTGGCGGAGGCCCAGGAGGATGCCGCAACATTCTTCGGGATAGGTTTGGGCGGCGTGGGCGGCGATCGATCGGTATTGGTCAGCAGTCAGAATAAGCACGCGGCTGGACTTCAGAAAACAGAACTGGATGGAACACGGGCAGCCCCGATCGTGCAACCTCAGGTCACAGTCCGGGCTACCTCCCCCAAATTAACGAAAAGCAGCACCTTCTCCCGACCCAATCCTCAACCCAACTAGTAATATAGTTATTATGTACTACTTTAGGACTAAAAAATAAGCTCAAATTGCCTTCTGACTGATCTCCTCCGTCGCACCCGCACCAACCGTAAGCATTCAGGGGGTCACGGAGGAATGCGGGTTTCAGGCTCTGAAAATCCCGGATTGGTACGGTTTGAGCTGCTTCAGACTCCGATCGGAGGGCTGAAACCCTACTAACTTCGTAGACCCCTGAATAGTTACCACCAACCTAAGGTTAGGCATGACTGCCCGATCACCGGACTGTCCACGCTAAACC
>JBMTWK010000674.1:0-2315 GCA_049452395.1 Prochlorothrix sp.
TCTCAGTTCAACCTGCCCGGAGGCGATCGGGCTGCCACCTACAATATTCTCTGCTGTGATGGTGGCGGTCTCAAGGGGCTGATTACGGCGATTATTTTGGAGCGTTTAGAAGCCAAATTAGCCCAGGCCAGTCCCGATCGCGCCCGCATTAAAGATCACTTTCAACTCTTTGCCGGAACCTCCACCGGCAGCATCATTGCCTGTGGGTTAGCCAAGGGCATTCCCGCCACAGAAATTCGGCGCTTTTACCAGGAAAAAGCCCCCCAGATTTTCCCCGATTTTCGGGGACTGCTCACCGGCTTTGAAGATGACCTGGAGCAACTGGGAGCGCAACTGACGAAGCTAAAACAGCAGGTGGGGCAACTGGTGCCAAAGGTCTTTAAGCGCTTATTTGATCCCTCTCGCCCTGCTTTAGAGGAGGAGTCCCTAACCCTTGAAACAGTTTTACAGGAAGTCTTTGGGGCAACGGATAGCCTCGACTCCCTCGATCGCTCCCTCCTGGCCGTGGCCTACGATGCCTATAACCGCAAGCCCATTCTCCTCGGCAATGGGGCTCCCCAAGCAGGACAGTTGGATGCCCGCAAAGCCAACATTTGGCAGGTGTGTCGTGCCTCCTCCGCTGTGCCTGGGGTTTTTACCAGCTTCTTTTTGGATGAGGCAACGTTGGTGCAGTCCATTGCCAGCAGTGGCTATGGTGAAGCCGCCACCTATCAGGAGCGATCGGGTTTACCCCTCATTGACGGAGCCGTGGTCACCAACAATCCCTCCCTCTGGGCCATTCAAGAAGCCCGCGCCCAAACGGAGAAACCCCTCTTGGTCGTATCTCTGGGCACGGGACAAATGCGAACTCCCTTTTCCCCCGAGGACATTGCGGGGTGGGGGCTCTTAGACTGGTTTAATCCCCTCAAGGGGTTACCCATGTTAGAGGTGATGTTTAGCGGCAATTCCGATACCGTCAACAGCATTTCTCGACAACTCTTAGATCAAGAGGGCTTTGGGGAGTATCTGCGCTATCAACCGGACTTAAACCACGATCTCGTCCGTGATATTTCCGCCTTTGTCAGCAACGCCGATAACTTAGTCAAAATGGAAACCGCCGCCCGTCTTTACCTGGAAGAACAGGAGGGCGATCGGCACTTAGATGAACTCGTCCAACGCTTGGTCGCCTGACCCCTAAACCTATGGCAAAATCCCGGAAACGACGCTCCACGGTACAAATTTGTCAGCACCAATCCTGTCTACGAGGGGGGGCGGCGGCTGTGCTCTCCACCTTTGAGGAACAGGCGCAAGCCACGGGGGACTTTATGGTCATTCCCAGTGAGTGTATGGGGCAGTGTAGCGCGGGGCCCAATGTGCAAGTCCTGCAAAACGATCGAACCTGGTATTGTCGTGTCACCCCTGGGGATGTAGGGGAAATTGTGGAGCAGCACCTGCAAGGCGGAGAACGGATACCTCGGCTACTCCATCCCCGGATCCACCAACACGATCGGGGCTCGACAAATTAAAGAATTTTGTCGTAGGCTCCAGACCAGCATTTCAGGCAAGAATAGGGACTTAAACGGCGTAGCCGCCTGCCACCATGAATCGAGATGGGCGCGGCTATAAGTCCCCCTACTCAAGATTCAAGTCAAAATCCGGATCGACTCCCAACTGTCGCAACTGTTCCGCCAAGCGTTCCGCCCGTTGACGTTCCCGCTCCAGATTCATCTCCGCAAGTTTGAGGGCATCCACCACTTCACTGGGCTGGGGCAATTTTTCCCCCGTGTCACTGCGATATAACCCGAGGAGAAAACCTTCGGCCTGTAGGCGCAGGGCCAGGACTTGGGAATAGCCATCGGTAATCGGTTGATAATGACCATCCTGCAAACGGTACCCCCGAAGTTGCTCTGGAATCCATTCTGCTTTGGGATCAAAGAGCCAATATTCCAGAACCCCAATCTTTTCATAGAGGTCTTTTTTCGTTTCTTTATCCTCTTTCTGGGTGCTGGGAGAGGTGATTTCAAAAATAATGGACGGAATTTGCTGTTCTTGCCAGATTTTATAATTGTCCCGTGGCCCTGGCTCTACCCCAAACACGATCGCTACATCAGGGGCAAACCGGAGGCGGGGAAAATTTTCAGCATAGTAGACATATTGATTGGCCAGCATGATCCACTGTGAATTTTGATAGTAGTCTTGGAGATATTGACGTAGCAGAACAATCAACATCACGATCGCCTCAATATGCACAGAAGTCTCAGCCAAGGGTTCTCCGTCCTCACTCGGGTAAAAAATATCAGTTTTATCGGTCTTAGGAACAATGGTCAGCATTGGAA
>JBMTWK010000675.1:0-2311 GCA_049452395.1 Prochlorothrix sp.
AAGCTTTGTGGATCTGGATCGATCGCAGCAAGTCTCGCGTTATAGTCAGGGGTTACAGAACATCGGTGTCTGATTGGCAGCGATCGACTGGGCGGTCATCGACCGTATTATTTATTGTCAGTTTGTTTGGAGGAAGTCCCTTGTCCCAGTCCTACCGCGTTGCCATTCTCGGTGCTACGGGAGCCGTCGGCACCGAACTTTTGGAACTGTTGGAACAGCGTCAGTTTCCGATCGCCGAGTTAAAACTTTTAGCTTCGCCCCGATCGGCGGGCAAAACCCTGACGTTCAAGGGCACTGAAATCACCATCGAGGCCGTCAGCGCAGAGACCCTAGCCGGTGTGGATTTAGTCCTCGCCTCCGCCGGGGGCAGCACCTCCAAGGCATGGGCTAGCACAGCCGTCGCTGCCGGAGCCGTGGTCATCGACAACTCCAGCGCCTTCCGCATGGATCCCACCGTGCCCCTGGTGGTCCCGGAAATTAACCCCGATGCCGCCCTGCAACACCAAGGCATTATCGCCAACCCCAACTGCACCACAATCCTGATGGGGGTTGCCCTCTGGCCCCTGCACAAAATTCGCCCAATCCGCCGCGTCGTGGTCTCCACCTATCAATCCGCCAGTGGAGCCGGTGCCCGTGCCATGGAAGAAGTGAAAATCCAAAGCGCCGCTATCCTGGCAGGCAAAGCGCCAATTCCCGAAATTTTGCCCTATCCCCTCGCCTTTAACCTTTTTCCCCACAATTCCCCCCTCCAAGCCAATGGTTACTGCGAGGAGGAAATGAAGATGGTGAACGAAACCCGGAAGATTTTTGGGGTGCCGGATTTGCGGCTGACGGCGACCTGTGTGCGGGTGCCGGTGTTGCGTGCCCACTCCGAGGCCATCAATATTGAGTTTGCGGAACCCTTCCCAGTGGCAGAGGCCCGATCGGCGATCGCCGCCGCCCCCGGTGTTCAACTCGTGGAAGACTGGGATCGCAACTACTTCCCCATGCCGATCGAGGCCAGTGGCAAAGATGATGTCCTAGTGGGCCGAATTCGCCAGGATATTTCCACCCCAGAGGCACTGGAGCTGTGGATCTGCGGCGATCAGATTCGCAAGGGCGCAGCCTTGAATGCGGTCCAGATTGCGGAATTACTGGCCGATCGCGGTGCCTTAGGTTAGCGGACTGGTGCCAATGAGCTTTTTTCAGACTGCGGCAACCCTGGGCAATCGCGGCGATCGCCTGTGCCAACAGCTTCAACGGGACTTTCCGAGCCTTAAACCCGATCAGTTCGCCCTAACCTGGTTGGTCTATAACACCGCCGATCGTCTGGGGGAGGCTGGAAGCTGCTTAGCCAACACCCCCCAGCCCCAGGGCTACAGCTATCGCGGTTTAGTGCCAATTTATCCCGCTAGCGTCGTCAAGCTCTTTTATTTGGTGGCCTATCACCAACAGTTAGCCGATGGCACCCTGCTACCCGATCCAGAGTTGGAGCGGGCGGTGACCGATATGATTGTGGACTCCAGCAACGATGCTACGGGCTACGTCATGGACGTACTGACGGGGACCACCAGCGGCCCCCCCTTGGCAGAACCGGAGTGGAGCCAGTGGCAGGAGCAGCGCAACGGCCCCAACCGCTATTTTGCCCAGTGGGACTGGCCGGAGTGGGCGGGGTGCAGTGCTAACCAAAAAACCTGGTGTGATGGTCCCTATGGGCGAGAGCGGGCGTTTCTGGGCGAAAATTACGAAAATCGCAATTACCTAAACACCCAAGTCTCAGCGCGGCTCCTCCATAGCATTGTGACGGGATCGATCGTCTCGCCCCAAGCCTGTGCGGCCATGTTAGGACTACTGCGGCGATCGCTCGATCCCACAGACCTCGCCGCCGATCCTGAAAACCAAGTCACCGGCTTTTTAGGGGCAGGGGTGCCACGATCGGCCCGCGTTTGGTCAAAAGCAGGGCTAATGAGCCGAGTCCGCCATGATGCAGCCTATATCGAGCCAGGAGAAGCCCAGAGCACTCTTCCGCCTTTCCTGTTGGTCGTCTTTACCGAAGGCCGCGAACACAGCAACAACGAGGCGATTTTGCCCCGTGCCGCCGAGCTAGCCTTAGCGTTACTGAACAGCTAAACTAAATCCAACCCTATAACCTCCGTAGGGTCGGGTTTTTCACTAAAATTATCCCTATTACAGCTATTTACCCAAACCCGCCCCCTTTGCTCAACCCGCCCGCTTTGCTGGACCCGATCGCACCTGGGATCGCCCCTGGGATCGCCGATTTGCAATCAGCCTTCTAATCACCCCTGGGATCGCCCCTGGGATCGCCGATTTG